>JAIDTT010000017.1 GCA_029060545.1 Paramuribaculum sp.
GGGTCACTATTGTTACATCTGCATCAAAGGTTTCCTACGACCATCAACAAAGACGTGGCATAGTGGGCTCACGTTTTTATTGACTTTAGGAAGAATAAACTAATCGAAATGACATCATTTATAGGAAATATTGAAACATTTATGCCCAGTTCAAGGAACGAAAGCGCATTTGAAACTCTCTTTCATGAATATGAAAGAGTGATTATTCAAAGTCTCATTTCTTCATTTGGATTGGATTTTATAGTTAGGGATCAACATGGTGGAGATGTTGATACAATCCATAATGTGCGTAAAATTGGGACTGATGACAAGATGCATTATAAGGATTCCGCTAATGAACAGGCATACAGAAACCGTGGAGGATATGATGGGGTGACATATCATAGTGATAGGCGTTTTGCTGATAAAAAGGCTGCTGCCAGACAAGATTACAATAACCATGGAACTTTGATACAAGATGCATACACTGGACAAAATCTAGAATACACAAAGGCCTCGGCGGTTCCTAAAGACCGGCGAGTCGAACTTGATCATGTCGTCGAATGTAAGGCTATTCATGATGACAGAGGACGAGTATTATCTGGAATAAGTGGCGTTGATCTTGCGAATCAAGATGACAACTTAGCTTGGACTAACAAGAGCCTTAATGCTTCAATGGGCGCATGGGCTCGTGGAGTAAATGATAAGTATAAGAGAGAGCATGGATGCGATGCACCAATGGATATGGTTGACATGGAGGCCTACGTTCGTGCGCATCCCGATTTGAAAGAGCAGACAGTCAATAACATGCGCGCTCAATATGCACAGTCACGAACAGCTTATGAACAACGTATCAGTTTCGGATATTATACCAGTTCATCATTTATGAAAGCAACAACCAAGGCTTCTGCAAAGGTTGGCTTCAAAATGGGACTAAGACAAGCTTTAGGGGTAGTGTTTAGTGAAATATGGTTTGCAGTACGTGATGAGATTAAATTGGCAAAAAGTTCTTCTCAAAGTCTTCTTACTGCAATAGGTAATGCTATAAAACGTGGTTATGAAAACTCAAAGACTCGATATAAAGAAATTTGGAATCAATTTATCAGCGGCTCCATCGCGGGAGTCTTTTCATCGTTAACCACAACGATTTGTAATATTTTTTTCAGTACTGCTAAAAATATAGTCCGGATATTACGTCAATCTTGGGCCTCCTTAGTCGAAGCTGCAAAAATATTGTTTTTCAATCCAGACTGTCTACCGGTTGGTGAGAAGTTTCGTGCTGCATCAAAAATAATAGCAACAGGTGCATCGGTAGTTATTGGATCTCTGATTGGTGATATGATACAAAAAACAGGAATAGGTGCAATTCCAGTGGTTGGAGAAATTGCGACAGTGTTTTGCTCATCTCTTGTTACAGGCATAATGAGCTGCACCCTTCTGTATATGCTTGATCATAATTCGGCGATAAACAAGCTCATAGACATCCTCAATAAGATCCCATCTGTAGCTAATTATGTTGCCTATTTTAGACAACAGGCCGCCTTATTAGATGAATATGCAGCTCGGCTCTTTGATATTGATTTAGCATTATTCAGAGCCGAGACATCCTTGTATGTTTCTACGTTGTCTAAACTTGAATGTGTCTCTAATCCTATTGAGATGAACCGAGTCCTACGAGACGTGTATTTTAATAAGTTTAAGTTCAGTTCTCCGTTTGGCAGGTATGATAATATTGACAGCTTTATGTCTGATCGGTCTGCTGTTTTAACATTTTCGTAATGTTTAGCTGTGATAAGTGCGGTGAATGCTGCAAACATCTTCACTTGAGTTCTTTGTATGCAGACTTAGATCGAGGCGATGGAGTATGCAAGTATCTTGTCAACAATTTATGTAGTATCTACCAGAATAGACCTATAAAATGCAGAATTGATGAGTCATACAAGCTATATTTCAGAAAAATCTATTCTCTTGAAGAATTCTATAAAATTAACAAAATAATTTGCAATAAACTAAAACAGTTATAGATATGCCATTACCATTAATACTTGGAATTGCAGCAGCCGTCGCTGGTGTAACTGGAGTAGGTCTTGGTATCAAAGGTGCCGTTGACATGGCGGATGCCAATGATACACTTAATAAGGCTAAGAAGCGTGACGAAGAAAATCTCAAACGTCACAAAAACACAGAAACTCGCACTCTTAAAATCATGGATGAGTTGGGTGCAGCAGAGATAAATGCTCTAAAGAATCTAGATAGTTTCTCAAAACTTTTCGAGAAAATTCACAATAAGCCTAAGTTCGAAAAAATCCTAGGGACTAATGTCAAGATTACTCCTTTTACTCCCAATGAGCTTAATAACGCATCTGTCGGGGCAGCGGTTCTTGCAGGAGGACTTGGCGGTGCCGCTTTAGGTACTGCTGGTGGTTTCGCTGCTGCAAGTGCTACGACTGCTGCTGTTATGGCTCTTGGCACAGCTTCGACTGGCACAGCAATTTCGACGCTCAGTGGTGTTGCTGCCACTAACGCGACATTGGCAGCATTGGGTGGAGGCTCATTAGCAGCTGGTGGTGGAGGAATGGCTCTAGGTACTACGATTCTTGGTGCATCCACTTTAGGGGTAGGACTTCTTGTAGGCGGTATCATCTTTAGCCTGTCTGGCAGCTCAATCAATAACAAAGCAGATAAGGCTCATCAGCAAATGTTAGATAACGAGAAGAAAGTTAATACTATCTGCCAGTTCTTGGATGAACTACACACTGCAGCTTCCTCATATCTTAATACATTCCGTAGAGTAGTTACGATTTATAACCACTATCTTTCCAAGATGCGTCGTATCATAGAAGTAACCCACTCTACCAATCCAAATTGGAATCTGTTCTCATATGAGGAGAAGAAAACCATAGAGAATACTGTTCTTTTGGTTGGCGTAATCTACAACATGTGTAAGGTCAAACTAGTGTTATCCGATGGTGGAAAGGATGTCAATCGAGTTAATAACTTAGAAATTGGCAAAGCCACTAATATGGCAAAAGACACCATCGCTTCTATTGATTTATGATTCTACATTAAAATCATATATTGTAGAATCTCAATATAATTCCATAGAAACTTTACTGTGAGTTAGTACACACAAACGCCACCGATTAAGTCTCCCGCATCTCTCGGTGGCGTTATTCGTTAGTGTAATTGTGGCCCTTTGCGGCGTTGCTTGGCTTTTTGCTCGTCTCGATAGCGGTGAAGGGCTTCGTCAATGCTGAGACCGGGATGACGGCTCAACCACAGTTTGAAAAGCACCGGTAGTTAATGCACGAGGGCTTTGGTGGTGCGGGAGCCGCGGCGGATGATGTAGAGGCCGGGGGTGAGGCGGTGGCTGGTGACTTTCACGCCCTGAAGGTTATAGTATTCTGCAGGTTCTTCTCCGACGGTGATGGTCTCTATGCCTGCAAGCCCTTCATTCTCGTCGATATATGTGATCCGGATGCTGCCGCAGCGACAGTAGTCGCTGAATACGAGCGTCAATCGGTTTACGATCCCGTCGTCGGGCGCATTCCATGTCTTGTCAATCAATGCCGATGCGCCCAGATTTGTGCTAACGGACGCGTCTAAATTATTGTAATACGTGGCATTAGCATTGCCTTGCAGAAATTTCACTTCGAGCAGTCGGCATCCGTCTTTAACCGTCGTAAACGTCATTGTGTTGTCGGGATTAAGTCGTAACTCCGGGCTGATTGTGTTAGATTCCCACCATCGGGGCGTGATGCTGCCGTCGGCTTTTGAAAGGCTTACGCACACATCGCCTACTTCAAATACTGCGCCGTCCAAATTATTTGTGCCCGATTCTGCGTATTCACTGCCGGAAGCAATGGTGCCATCATTCGAATAAGCTGCGACAATACACTCTTTATCAGTGAAATCAAGTGTCCCGCAATGCTTACCCTCAACCTCCTCCTCCGGTACAGGAAAGTATTTCAGTGAGTTTACGGAAAAGACTCCTTCCGACGATACCTTCGGCATCTCGACACTTAGCCGATAATACATATTCCCTGCAGGGGCGGCAACGGGGATTGAGATAGTGACCGCAGTCCCCGTGGAGGTGGGTAGTCCTGAAATATCGGCCGGATAAGAGGTCGCGTTGCTCATATCCGCATTGGGCGACACGAGCAGCGACATCGACGTCATCCTGTTGGTTGACCCGGTTTTATACCGACTTACCTCTACGTCGACGCTGCCTATCGGATCGGTTATCGCAAAGTCGGTAGTGATCGTTGCGGTTGTCGCGCCGGTTTTAGCGCCACAACGGATGTTATCCCAGGCGCTGTTGTTGTTATTAAAATTTTTTGCAGTCCAAGTCCGGCCACTTGTGCGGTCGATCAACTTAAACTCCTTATCATACCCGGTGACGTACGATCCTTGATTGGCGATCTTGGTGGCAATCACCACAACCGGATCTTGTGCCGATGCGCGGGTCGACGCAAAAGAAATAATTGTCAATAGCAGGAGGAGTGATAATCGTGGCATGATGATTTAGTCTGGGGAGAGTGAGAGATATTATCGAAGGTAAGAGAGGGGACGGGCGGCTGAGGTGGAGAAGGTGAGACCGTGGCGATAGACGATTGAGCCGTTGACCACAGTCATCTCCACTCGGTTGCCAACGGTGAGACCTGCCAATGGTGTCCAGCCACATTTACTGGCGGCCCAGGCGTCGGTGATGGTATAGGGCTCGCAATCGTTGTCGACGATGGTGAAGTCGGCGAAATAGCCGGGGCGGAGGAACCCGCGTCGGTCAATAGCGTAGATACGTGCCGGATTGTGAGCCATCTTGTCAATGACGGTTTTAAGATCGAGCATACCCTCCTCCACCATCTGGAGCATCAGGGTGAGGGAGAACTGGATTAGCGGCATACCGGACACGGCTGTAAGCGCCGTACCGCATTTCTGCTCGAGTAGGTGTGGGGCATGGTCGGTGGCGATTGTGTCGATGCGTCCGTCGGCTACTGCGCGGAGCAGTGCCTCGCGGTCGGCCGGACGCTTTATAGCGGGATTGCATTTGATACGGGCGCCGAGCATCGCATACTGCTCATCGCTGAATGCGAGATACTGCGGGCAAGTCTCGGCCGTGATGAGTTTTTCGCCTAACGGAGCGTCGGAGAGCATATCAGCCTCGGCCCCGGTGGAGATGTGGAGCAGGTGCAGACGTCGCGAATATTCGCGGCATAGCGCTGAAATGCGGCGTGTGGCTTCCACACATACCTGATGGTTGCGTATCACCGGGTGAAACTCCATCGGGAGTTGCTCACCGTAGCGCTCTACTATGGCGCGGCGGTTGGCTTCGAGCAGAGCTTCATCCTCTGCGTGGACGGCAAGTAGCGGAATGCTGTCGGTGGCCACTAGCCTACGCAGAGCTTCCTCATCGGCCATGAGCATATTGCCCGTTGAGCTGCCCATGAATAGCTTCACAGCGGCGATCCGTGTGTAATCGGCCTCGGCAAGTTCATCAAGGTTGGAATCTGTGGCACCAATAAAGAAACCGTAGTTGGCCATCGACGTCTCGGCAGCTCGCTGCATTTTCTCTTCCACGAGGGCGCGGGTAGTAGTGGCCGGCTTCGTGTTGGGCATATCGATGAAAGATGTCACGCCTCCCATCACGGCGGCACGGCTTTCGGATGCTATGTCGGCTTTATCGGTAAGACCCGGCTCGCGGAAGTGCACATGTGTGTCGATGATGCCGGGCAGAAGCAGATGGCCGCGGGTGTCGATCACTTTTGCCTCGGTCTCAGAGCATCGGCGCAGGAGATCTTCGGGCACGACGCCTCGACCAACCTCGGCAATGACGTCGCCTGCGACGGAAAGATATCCTTCGAAGGCTTCACCTTCGTTGACTATCACCGCATTGTGGATCAATAGCGTGGGTTCATTCACCTTCATAGCGGGGATATTTGCGGAACCAGCTGTCCCATTTCAGACGTATCACGCCAAACACGGCTTCGCCGAAGATACCGCTCGACATCTTGCTGACACCGTTTTCGCGGTTGACAAAGATGATCGGTACCTCCTTGATCTTGAAGCCGCACTTGTGGGCGGTAAACTTCATCTCTATCTGGAATGCATAGCCTTTAAATTTGATCTTGTCGAGCTCGATGGTCTGAAGCACCCGGCGGCGGTAGCAGGCGAAGCCGGCCGTAGTGTCGCGGATTTTCAGACGTGTGATCATACGCACGTAGGCCGATGCGTAGTACGACATCAGTACGCGTCCCATAGGCCAGTTGACCACATTGACACCGGTGATGTATCGCGAGCCCACCGACATATCGGCACCCTCCACCGCACACGCATTGTATAGCTTTATCAGATCGGCGGGATTGTGGGAGAAGTCGGCGTCCATCTCGAAGATGTATTCATATTGCGGACGCTCCAGCGCCCACTTGAATCCGGCTATATAAGCCGTGCCGAGGCCGAGCTTGCCTGAGCGTTCGAGCAGATGTATGCGACCCGGATAGCGCTCCATGCGGCCGCGCACGAGATCTGCCGTGCCGTCGGGGGAGCCGTCGTCTACGATCAGTATGTCGAAGTCGTGGGGCTGACCCATCACGGCGTCGATTATTGCTTCAATGTTTTCTTTTTCGTTATACGTGGGTATGATCACCACGCTGTCGGATGCGGATGTGGATTGCATGTCAGAACTGATATGATGCGCCTATGAGGCCTGTGATGCCCTGTCCGGGTATCAGGCCGGGGAGCATGAATGAGCGGTTGAGGATATTGTCGATGCTGCCTTCGATGGTGAACTTCTTGGTCACGGCATACGAGGCCGAAGCACGGAGTTTCGATATAGTACCGAGGCTACGTAGCTCAGCCGTGGCAGGCGTGGCGGAACTGAGAGCATCGATGGTAGTCACTGAGCGACCGGAGCGGAAATCCCACCCTACGGTCACCGAGAGCGGGCGCAGGGGGCGTACGGTGAGGTCGGCGCCGGCCACTGTAGTGGCGCGGTCCATCCACAGATAGTAGCCGCGTGTCTGCTTGCCCGGAGCCTTTTCGAGGTATGCCTCTACGGTGGCGATATCCTTAAAGGAGTAGCCGGCGCCCAGATGCAGGAGGCAGCCTTTGAGGTTCAGGGGGGAGAAAGAGCAGTAGCCTGCGGTAGGATCCTGAAGAGGCATAAGCCAGTCGTTGGCCTGACTGTAGGATGCGAAAATGTTGGCGTACAGTCCGTGCCAGCTACCTACAGTAGCTCCCACGGTCACTTCAAATGGGATGTTGGAGGGGCGTGCGCCTGCCGACGGAGTAAGGTACGGCGCCGCGTCGAGCATTGAGGAGAGTGTGTTCTGACGTACTCCGCCGGTAGCCGAGCCGTAGATTTTCAATACCGATGCAGGTACCCACACCGCTTTTACGTCGGGGGCGATATGGAAGACCGTGCCAGCGCCGAACGTAAGGTTCACCTTGGCGCCCAAATCCAGATGGATTTTATTGAGGTCTAGGCGATAATAGGGATTGAGGGTGAGTAGAGTATTCGACATGCTCACCGGAGCCGACCAAAATACGTCTGCGTCGCGGTCAACCGACGAGGTAAAGCTCTGATGCGATACCGTAGCTGTCAGCCCGGCGGCCGACGAGCCTGCGAATGCGCCTTTGATGAATGCCATGCCACCGACACGGTTTTCGTTTGGCACCGCGAATATCGGATTGGCGATGTGAAGGTAGTGATAATCGGCGCCCACGCCGAAGTCGAGAGCGCGGTGGCGCTGGGTCCACAGAGCCGATGCGTTGAGGCGGCCGGTAGTGCGACCGTCCGTAGCATAAAGATTGTCTGCTTCACGCGCGCCCACTGTATTCCGGCCGTATGTGTAGTCGAGTCCGGCGTCGATAAATGATTCGCGCCCTACGGCCTGATGGAGCGTAGCGCCTATGGTGGCGGCGTGATTGTGTACGAACCGGCTGCCGAAACCCGGATCCCGGCTATAACTGCCGCGATAGGCCGATGCGTCGTATTGCAGCCACGCACTCAGTCGGGTGCGGTCGGTATCAAATATTTTGTATCCGGCCGATGCATCAACGTTGAAAATGCTCATCAGCCCCAGTCGCGCATATCCGCGGCTTGAGATTGTGGCAAGGGTGTCGGCTATCGCCGCCGGCTCAAGGGTGCCGTATGATGCCGGCACCGGCACGGAGAGCGACTGCAGCGAATACGACAGGTAGTTCTGACCGCCTGCCGGAGTCTGCGGGAGTGCGGGAGTAAACGGCAGAGGGTTGGTGGCGGGTATCACTATCGAGTCGGCATATTCGCCACGGATGCGGGTAGTGAGCTGCTGTGCGGATGCTGAGGTGCCGAAGATTAGGGCGCCCCAGATGAGATATGCTGTGAGTCGGTTGGTCTTCATTATTCTTCAGGATTAAGACGCGTTTCTATCATCTGGAATATTTCGGGCTCCTGGCCGGGATAGTTCTCCTTTAGCACGCGCAGATACTCTTCTGCCTCGAAGGTCTTGCCCTGAGCGCGGAGCGCGTCGGTGTAGACTATGAATCCGCGGGCTGTCCAGTAGTTGTATGGCGATCCTGCGTCAAGAAACGCCTTGGCTGTGGCTGCGGCGCTATCCTTGTCGCCTTGCGCGAGCTGCGCTTCGGCCAGAGCCACGGCGCTCATGGAGCCCGCCAGAACGGAAGGATTGGCACTGAGTTCAGTCCATAGGGCTATCGCGCCGCCGGTATCGCCGGTGCGGTTCAATGCCACTGCGCGGCTGTATTTCACATTGTCGAGCTCGGCCAGAGCCGAAGTCGACTGCATCAGCCACGCCGTTGCGGAGAGCACATCATTGTATCGACCCAGATCCATAGCCGTGCGCATCAGTCCGAGATTGGCAGAAGTGGCGAGCGATGCGTCAGCCGTCATTTCGGCCAGAGCCTTATACGACGCCAGAGCCATCTCACCTTTTCCGAGACTCTCCTCGGCTTCACCCTTGATCAGCATACCCTCTTCGGCCTGCGGAGTGTCGGGTGCGGTGGCCACGAGCTGTTCGGCATATTTGGCAGCTGTGCGGGTGTCGCCATTGTCCATGGATTCCGATGCAAGAATCAGCAGCGCTTCGGCCACATCGGCGCCGGCGGGATATTGCTCGACATACGTGGCGAGCAGAGCCGTGGAGCCGGTGGAGTCGTATGAGTCCTGCGCCGCAGCAAATGCCTGCGTCTCGGCTTCGGATATGTCGATCTGCGGAGCGTCGGGCACCGAAGCGAGAAATGATGTCAGCTCGGGCAGACGGCCTTCCTCGGCATATAAGGTCTTGAGATAGGATATCGCTGAGCGCGCTTCGGTGGAAGTAGGATAGTTGGACACCACTTCACACAGCCCCTTTACAGCCTGCCCGCGACGCCCGGCATTGAGATCCGATACCGCAAGCATCAGCATCGCTTCACGAGCCTGTGATGTAGCCGGATAGTCGGTGAGCAGCCGGCGGTAAGCCTTAGAGGCATCGTCGGGATTACCCAGTGCCGTGGCCGCATCCGCCTTGGCAAGCAGAGCCGCCGGAGCATAGGCCGACGTCGGGAACTTCGTCAGCAGCAGATTCATCGACTGCGCTTTGCTGTCGTTGCGGCGCAGATAGCCGTTGACCATACCCTGCTGATATATCGCGTAGTCGCCCGTTTCCGGAAGAGCCTCGTAGGCACTCTGGTATGATGCGGCCGCATCAGTGAGGCGTCCGGCTTCGAGCTGAATGTCGGCGATGCGGTTCAGGGCGTCGGCTCGCATAGTGGCAGGAGCCTGAGAGTTGGAAGCTACCTTGCGGAAACTACCGATGGCCGCATCTCCGTTGCCCGTCTCTTTCTGGCTGTAGCCCAAGCCATAATAGGCTTGCAGCAGATTGGGGTCATTGGCAGGAGCACCGTTGATGAATGCTTTGTAAGCCTCTACAGCCTCCTCATTGCCTCCGAGATCGTACAGCGCCATAGCCTTCCATAGCATAGCCTGCAGCGCCACCTCCTTTTCGGCGCCACGCATAGCGGCAGCCTTCTTGAAATTATCGAGCGATGCGCTCACCTCGCCGTTGCGGTACAGTTTGGAGCCTTGCAGCAGAAGCAGTCGTGCGTGTGTAGCCTTCACGTGAGCCGACGGGTTGGATATCTGACTTATGAGCTCGAGAGCGCGGTCATACTGGTCGTCGGCAAGATAGCCGTCGACGAGCGATTCGCGCACCCGGTCAGCGTGATTGCCGCGAGGATATGTTCTGACAAAATCCTCCATCATAGCCGAAGTGGCCGTGAAGGGCATACGGTTTCCGTCGAGGCGGGTCACCAGATAATTGTAGGCCGCCGATTCAGTCACCGCATCGTCGTATTTCATACTGCGCGCCTTGTCAAAGGCCAGAGCCGCAGCCTCGCGGTCGCCCGTGCGCACGTATGCCTGTCCGAGATATAGAGCCGCATTCTGACCCATAGCGTTTGACTCCGACGAAGCGCGCTGGAAGAGCGGTATCGCATCCGTGAAATTATCCTGATCATACTCGCTCATACCGAGTATATAGTAAGTCGTGGGGCGCACATCCTCCGCATTACACGCTGCTATGTAGCGGCGGAGATAAGATATCGCCTCACGTGATTCGCCCATCTGGAAGAGCGACTCGCCGGCGATGCGTAGCAGCTCCGGGCGGAATGCGGCTATAGCATCTGCCGTCAGAGCCTTGCGCGCACCCTCATAGGCATCCTTCCACTTACCGTCGATATAGTCCATCTGAGCCACATAGTAGGGCACCGCAGCCCCCGGCTCACTCTTCGGATCCACCTGCTCCATCCAGCGGCGCGCCTCAGCGAAATTGCCAGCCTGATAAGCCATGTAGCCGCGGTAGAATCGGGCCGCATCGGCATACTTCCCGGAGTTGAGTAGACCATTGAAAAGATTTGCGGCCGCATCATTCTCGCCCAACATCATATAGCTGTAGGCCAACCGGTAGGCCACATCGTCGGCAGCCGTCGACGTCAGCGCGTCACGATCCACCGCCAGATAAGCACCGATAGCATCGCCATAGGCCGCGCGGGTGAAGTGATAGTCGCCAATCGAAGCCTTCACGCTCTCCGTGAGCGGACTCTGCGGATAGAGGCGCAGATACTGTCTGAGCAGATCGAGCGACTCATCGTCGCCACTGTAGAGCGTCGACATCGCCATATAGTAAAGTCCCCGTTCCTGCTCCGAAGCATCAGGGTGAAGCTGCGGAAGATGAGAGAGTTGATCGATCGAACCATTGTAGAGCGTGTGGTCATACATAGCCACGCCGCGGGTCAGATATCCCGGTGCGCGCCACGAAGTAGCCTGACCGGCTGCATTCAGAGCCGCCAACAGCGTAGCCGCGCCCACGCAGCTTATAGCAATAAATCTTTTCATCAGAGGCAATATATATTTTGCAAAGATAATTCACTTTCCGCATAATATCACCATCGCCCCAGCGAAAATTCACCAAGTCCGTTTTCAGTCGGTCCTGGGCTGATTGGTCGACCCACAGCGGCCGAGATGCCGCGGTCAGAGGGCAGGGAAGTAGGTGTGCTCCGGGGTGTAGAGATCGTCGGAGAAGTGGTTGATATCGTAGATTTTCTCGAATCCTTCATAGCATTCGAGCAATTCGACGTAAAGCGGTTCGTATACGCCGGGCCATGACAAAGGCTTTTCCTCCATCTCACCACGCAGCGCGCCGATGCCTTCTACCCAATAGTCGTGATCCTCGCAGCCTTCACGCTGCACACGTATGGCGCGTCGTGTCTTGCCTTCGAGCACTATTGTGCCGTAGCTTTGCAGTAAATAGTCATACTTGCTCATACGGAGGTCGTCGGGGTCTACTGTAAAGCTTAGATACGGTTCGTTGTTCCTGTTGAAGTTTATTCTATACAGAGTGCCTCCATTCTCTATATAAAATCCTCTCGCGGATTCAAGATTGTTGTAGTTGGAGTTAATGTTGTAGAACGACCACGATTTCTTGCCGTCAAACGTCTGTCCGTTGTATGCGCAAATCTCTGTCCACGTTTTGTTTTTGCTTTGACATTCGGGATTATACACGCTGCGGCGCACCCACTTCTTGTTTTCGCCAAACAAGGTGCGTATTTTTTACGGTATTCACGAGTGATGGGATGTATGGCGGGGTGATCAATCCGCTGTAGTTGTAGTCAGTGGGATCCCGGCTGACGCTGTGATTTACCGGGTGGGTATCAATGCGATGGCTCGAGGATCTGCCCATTCTGAAAGTAGAACGGGATGGAGAATAATGGGTAATTGGTGAGAGTGCTTTGGCGCTTGAATCCGGCGAGAGAAAAACGGATACCTCTATATTCGGGATTGTCTTTAATAAACTGGCTCAATGACTTACCTCTCACATTCACGGAGGCTTTTACCTCCACGGGAATCGGGCCGTCGGCGGGTGTCGAAATTACGAAGTCGAGCTCTGCCGGCGTATTTGTATTCGACCAATAATATGGCTTGAAATCGGCGGCCACCAACTGCTGGCATACGTATTGCTCGGTGAGCATTCCCCTGAACTCGACCAATGATTCAGGTGACAGCAGGAGCGAAGCAGCGTCTACTCCGGCCATACATCCGAGGAGCCCTACGTCCAGGAAGAAGAGTTTGAACGCTACAATATCTTGGTAGAATGTCAGAGGAGTGGCGATTTTGGATACGCGCGGTACTTTGTAAACCAGTCCGGCATCTGCCAACCACTGTATTGCAAGCTCAAAATCGGCTGCTCTGGCTCCCGGCTTGGCCGCCCCATATACAAACCGCTTGTTTTCTTTCGCCAACTGCGATGGAAGTGACGCGAGCACCTGTCCGATACGTATCGATTCACGCTTCGATGCGTGCTTGGAGATGTCGCGCCTATAAGCCTCAAACAGATTCACCTGAAGCCTTCGCACTTCGGTAAGATCATTATTCCTGATAAAAGAGCTGACCACTTCAGGCATCCCCCCCACGAAATAATATCTCCTCAACAGATCGGTAAGTTTGGCGTCGAAAGGTGCTACCATTTGCGGATCACGATGCTCAAGTATATCCGTAAATGCGCCTTCACCAACACCGTCAATAAACTCCTCAAAGTCCATCGGATATAAATTCAGCATATCAATCATGCCGACGGGGAAGGACTCATGCTCCGACAATGTGACGCCAAGCAACGAACCGGCTGCTATCACATGATACTCCGAGGCTTTCTCTCTGAAATATTTCAGGCTGTGCAATCCTCGCGGAGCCTCTTGCAATTCATCGAGTATTATCAACGTACGACCCGAGACAATAGACTGCCCCGATATCGCTTGAAAACTCAGTAAGAGCCGATCTATATCATAATCGTTAACAAACAATTCGCGGGTGAGAGGCTCGTCATCGCAGTTGATATAGACATAGTTATCGTATTCATTTTTGCCAAACTCTTTCATCAACCAGGTTTTACCTACCTGACGTGCTCCGAGCAGCAACAATGGTTTGCGATCTTTCGATTCTTTCCATTCCAGCAGTTTGCGATACAGTTTTCTTTTCATTTAATATTATATTGATAATGTGCAAATTTACACAAATTCGATGATAGTTTGTGATAAAAACTACACAAATCTGATGATTCGTTTTGTTAAAACATACACAAATCAGAGGATAAATCGGAGGAATGCATAATACATAATGCCCAATCAAGAAATGGGGAATTTGGAATGTTGAATTTTGTCGGAGCCAGGATTGCTACGCAATCTGTAGGCTCCGTTCCCGGCTGACGCAATGGAAATAATTTTGAATGCGGGATGTTGAAGTGTAAGGCGCTGATGTTGATTGATGTTGATTGACGTTGATTGGACAGTTGAAAGGATAAGTATTCAATTTTTGAAATCAAATTTTCAAGCATAAGTACACGACGAAATGCATTTTTAACATTTTGCCATAGAAAAAATGAAGAGGCTGCGCGTGGGCGCAGCCTCTTTTTAGTAATTTATGGAATGATCCGTTGGATTATTCGCGATCCCAGGTTACATCATAGTATCCATTCCAGTAGCCCAGACCTCCAAGATAACCACCGGTGCCGTTCTGAGCCATAGCGTAGCCCATAAGAGCGTATTGCTCGGGCCAGATTAGCTGCGATTCATCTTCGTTGATATCTATTGCAAGAGTTCCGCGACTATATGCACCTCCTTCATAAAGGTCTAATGCATAGAGAAGGATATCAAGGATGTATGTGCCGTTACCATAATTGTAGTCAGCAAGCATAACTTGTCCGAGGGGTACTGCCAGCGCGGGTGTGCCGTCGGAGTATTGTGTCAGATAAGCCTTGAAGGAATATGTGTTGCTGTCGCCAACGGCGCGGAAACTGATGGTGAGTTCTTCGCCATAGCCTTCTTCACCGGGGTTAACGCCGGAAACAGTAGCCATACATACGGTAGGTACTTCGTCATCTTCGAAGGGATCGAGGCCATTCATTGTCCAACTACCCTGCAGACGGCCATAGAGAAGCGCATCGTTGTCCTTAATAGTTACCTGGCATGTGGAAGTCTGACCCTTTGTCGCTCCGCTTACGTTGGTAATGGCGAGATCAAATTTACGGTCATCATTGAGGAAACGGTCGTTTACGACCTTCAGCTCGATGTAACCAACATCCTGACCTTCGCCTATGATGAGGCGCTTGTCAGTGAGAAGATAATGGATGTCTTCTTTGGCAGGTGTCTGGCCAACCTCGGTCACGGTGACGTTCATCGAGATTTTTCCATTTGTCTTGCCGGTTACCTTCACGGGGATTTTCACCAGACCGTCGGTTTCTTCGAGCGACAAGGTGGCGGTCTCGAAGTTTACTGTCACTCCGGATGCGGTGTTCATGCCGGAGTCATCGTCGTCGGAGCAGGCCGTCAGAGTGAGGGCTGCAAGGGCGATGGCAAATATTTTATTTAATTTCATATTGTACTATTGATTTATAGTTACACACTATTAATAGCCGGGGTTCTGCTGACCAGCGAGGTTGGGGTTGGTTGTCATTTCAGCAGAGGGGATAGGCCATACGAGCTGATAAGCGCCGGGCTGATAACCGTAGGTATTTGTGCCGAGGTCAATGATGAAGCCGGGCATTGTGGAGAGGCTTGCGGGATAGGCGGAAGTACGGGTGGAGGCAATGTTCCAACGACGGAGCTGACCGAGACGGAAACCTTCACCAATGAACTCCTTAACCCACTGGTCGCGTATTTCAGTAGTGAGTGCTGCGCCGGTAAGAGTCTGAGGAGTATAGTTGCTTACACGTTCACCAATGAATTCGTTGAGATAATCCGAGGCGTCTGCCTTACCCAGAGCTGCACCGGCCTCTGCAAGGATGAGGTACTGCTCAGATGTACGGAAGGGCTTGGGAAGATTCTTGAATTCATTGTAATTGCCACTATTGTAGGTAGATTTACCGGGGAACTTATTGAATCGGAGTACTGTCAGCGATGCGCCCGAGAACTTCACGCTGGTTGTGGAGAAGAATGCAGAAAGGCGGATGTCGTCGGAAGTATACTTATTGTATGCGTTGGCAGTTGCAGTCCACAATACGTTGTTGGGGCTACCCTGATTGAACATAGTATAAGCTGTGACTGAGCCACGCTGCGAAGCATCGCCATAAGGCTGGAAGATGAGCTCGGAGCCTGCGTCGTTGCGCCACATACCGGTGTAGCTTGCACGGGTGGTGAGGGGGAACTCGCCGGAGTCAATGATTTCCTTAGCGGTGTTGTAGGCAACGAGGAGTGAAGCCTGAGTACCTTTCCAGAGAGCTACACGAGCCTTGAGAGCTTTAGCAGCATAGGAGTTGAGGTAGCCATTGCCACCTGCTACGAGAGCGCTCATATCGTTTTCTTCCCATGCTTCGAGGCCTTCGATAGCAAGTTTGAGGTCTTCCTCGATCTGGGTGTATGATTCCTCAAGGGTGCTACGTGAAGGATAGGTGCCACGATTCTGGCTGGGCTGATATTTCACTACCAAAGGTATACCGGTGTGGGGCTTGGAAGCGGTAGAGGCATCGTAGTTGCCGCACCAGTAGTACACAAGCAGAGAGTTGTAGTAGGCACGCATGAAGTATGCTTCAGCAATGTCGCGATCGATAGTAGCAAGGTCTTCAGCTGTAAGGGTTTCTTCCTTGGCTGTTTTGAATTCGGTCACTGCTTCGAGGAAGAAGTTGGTCTGCATCAGTCCGGAATAGAGACCGTAGAAGATGCCTTCGACATCTTCGTTGTTGGTCTTCAGCTGGCCGGTAAGGAATTCGAGATAGGAGTTACCGGAGTTGCGGGTTGCGATGAAGAGGTCGGTCTGCAAGTCGGAGAGTGTGGTGTAACCGCCGCCACTGCGACCACGCAGGAAGGAATAGAGGCCGTTGCGGAGCGAGTGTACGTCGGCCATTTTGGTACAGGCGTTGTTGATGTCGATGCTGCCGTCGGGAGCCTCGTCCATGTTGCACGAGGTAAGTACGGCTGCCGCCATGAATATGCTTAATAATATTTTTTTCATAATCGGATTGTCTACAAATTAGAAGGTTACTTCAAATCCAAATTCGTACTGACGTGTGTTGGGGTAGAAGAAGAGCACACGGTTGACGGAGGGCTCGGGATCCTCACCTTCGAAGCTGGTGATGGTCCAGAGGTTACGGCCTGTGAAGTGGAAGTTAAGACCCTTCAGACCGATCTTCTGGAGAGCGGTGCGGGGCAGGGCGTAAGCTACGGTGAGGTTCTTGAGGCGCAGATAGGATGCGTCGCTCACGTAGCGATCGTCGAATTCGGGTTCCTGACTTGCTACGGGGATATCTGTTATCTGTCCGGGATGCGTCCAGATGTTGAGCATATCTACAGACTGGTTCATACCCTGAAGGTAGAGGTCGATACCTTTAACGTAACGGAGGTTGTTGTTCATGAGGTACTTCTGAGCGCTCCAGTTCCAGTCGGTACGGATGCTGAAGCCCTTGTAGCGGAGGTCGATACCGAAGCCACCGTTCCAGGGAGCTACGCTGCTCTTGCCGATGAACTGCTCGAGTTCTTCTTCGTTGAACTGCTTGGTGAGGTTGCCTTCCTTGGTGTACCACATCTGGTAACCGTCGCGAGGATCGACACCTGCATATTTGGCGTAGTAGTATTCGTTAGCGGGGTGACCGATTTCGAAGCGGGTACCGGTGTTGGGGATGGTGTAAGCACTAAGACCGTCGAAGAGTTCGGTGATCTCATTCTTATTGTAAGCGAAGTTGACGCGAACGCCAGCATACCAGTCGGCGGTGCGTACGAGATCGGCCTTAACGTCGACTTCTACACCGGTATTGGTCATGGCTCCTACGTTGCCCATCTGCGAACTGAAGCCGGTGGTGTAGGACCAGGGAATTGACATGAGGAGGTCGGTGGTCTTCTTCTTATATACGTCTACGTCTGCGCTAACGCGATCGAAGAGACGGAAGTTCAAGCCTACGTCCCAGGAGGCGGTGCGTTCCCATGTGAGGTTGGGATTACCGGGGGATGATACACCGGTGCCGGATACACTCTGCGATGTGGGACCATAGTTGCTGGTCGAACCGATAAGACCCCAGTAGAGGTAGTTGCCGATACCGGAGTTACCCACAGTACCGTAGTTGCCGCGAACGGAGAGTTCGTTGAGCCACTTCACGTTCTGGAGGAATTTCTCAGCCTTCATGTTCCAGCGGGCACCTACAGCGTAGAAGGTAGCCCAGCGGTGGCCGGGGGCGAACTTGGAGCTGCCGTCGCGACGTACGGATGCGTCGAGGAAGTAGCGGCCATCGAAGTCGTAGGAGAAGTTACCGAAGTAGGAATTCATCACGGTCTTCGACATCGAACTGCTGATGGAGGAGCCGGGGGTCACTGTGGGAGCCTGATCAAGAAGCATCTGGCGAGAGTCAGTGTAGCCTGTACCATACGCTCCGAAGGAGTTGCTCTTGGAGATGATTGACTCCTGACCGAGGAGGATGCTGAAGTTGTTCTTCTCAGCTACTGTGAAGCGATATTCGGCAGTGTTGGTGTAGGTGAAGGAGTAGTAGCGGGCGAAGCTCTCTTGAGCAGAACCTGTCATATACTCACCAACTGCGGGTTGGGGGTTGGACTGGGGGAAGATATCACCCATAGGAGTCTCCTGGACAAGGCGGGGATAGTTGCGGGCGCTTAGACGCTGATCGTAGGCGTCAACGCTCTGCTGTGCGCGGAGAGTAAGACCACGCACGGGGGTCAATACTTCGTAGAGACCGGCATTGACAGTTACCTTATTACGGTTTACGTCGGCCTGGCTAACGAGATAGTCGGGAGTAACGGCACCAGTGTAGTGGAGGTACTGAGCTTTATCATGGAATACCATGTCGCCGTTATCGTTGAAGGTATAGTAATAGGGGGAATCCCACGGACGAGCAAAGTACTGATACATCGAAGGGGTGTAGATGTACGGGCCGTTGGGGATATTGTTGTCATAAATGGTGTTAGAGTAGGTGTTGGTCTCATACTTGGTGTAACCGAGGTTGCCCTGAGCACCTACGCGGAACCAATTGTTGACCTTCGAGTCGAGAGCGAAGCGAAGAGTCTCACGATGCATACCGGACTGGGTGATGATACCGTCCTGATCGTAGTGGTTGAGCGAGAGGTAGTAGCTGAACTTGTCGCTACCGCCCTGTACGGCTGCTTCGAGAGAGTAGGTGAGAGCAGTGTGGAACATCTCCTTGGTCCAGTCGGTGGAGATACCGTAGGTGTCGACGAGGTCATATACGTCCTGAGTGAAGGGGTTACCTACCCAGGGAGCTACCATATCGGCAAACTGGAGGAGCTGCTGAGAGGACATCTGCTTGATGTTGGAGGGGAGCTTGGTACCCCAGCCTACATTAGCGCGTACGGTGACCTGAGCAGACTCACCGAAGCGACCCTTCTTGGAGGTGATCACGATCACACCGTTGGAAGCACGGCTACCGTAGATGGCTACGGATGCGGCGTCCTTGAGGATGGTGATGCTCTCGATATCGGAGGGGTTGAGAGTGGTGAACACGCTCTGCGATACGGGTGCGCCGTCGAGAATATAAAGAGGAGTGGTGGAAGCGTAGATGGAGTTGACACCACGGATCATCACGTCGTTGTCTACGCTGGAGGGGTCACCGGAGTTGGAGAAGATAGCAAGACCTGCTACCTGACCCTGAAGAGCGTCGACGAAGGTTGCGGAGGGGGTGTTTTCGAAAGTCTCCTGACCTACAACGGATACGGCACCTACTACGGAACCGAGTTTCTTACCCGAACCGTAACCGGTGACTACGATACCTTCAAGAGAGGTAGCGTTGTTGTCGAGATATACGGTCATACCTTCGGAGAGGGGCGCGAGAGCCTCCTTCATGCCGAGATAAGTTACTTTCACCTCTTTCACTGAGGCAGGAACTGTGATAGTGAACTGGCCGTCCAAGTTGGTGATGACACCACCCTGAGCGCCAACGGGAACGACCGAAGCACCTACCAGAGGCTCTTCGTCGGCCGAACTCATCACCGTGCCATGGTAAGTGCGGTTCTGAGCCGATGCACTTAACGCAAGGGTAACGATGGCTGTGAGTAGTAAAAACAGCTTTTTCATACTTAATAATAATTAGACATATAATTTAATTGGTTTCTTTTCGAAGTGAGGGCTGAGGAGGATTGGTGACTCGAGGCCCGATAGTTGTTTTTTTGCTTTGTTTTGTCGTCTTTTTCCTTTCTGTTTGATTTCTTTTTTACCTATTTCGTTTCACATTGCTTTTTTATCCTATTGGGGATAGATTTTGCAAAAGTAGTAATAATTATTAACATTCCAACACTTCTCAGCATTTATTCTCAGATTTTAACATAAAAATGTCACGTTTTTGTGTCGCAGGGATGTGTTTTATAACATACGGGCGATTTGGCAATCGCGCGCGGGTGTAGTATCTTTGTTGCGGGAATTGCCAATCGCACGTACACCTTATTATATATAGCAGATATGAGACTGATGAAGGAATATACCCGCGAATACGCGCTCTCGGCTGCGCTCTGCAATGCGCAGGGTGAGCTGGCGCCGGCGCAGCTGGTGCAGGAGATACTTGAGGTGGCTACCGAGCACGCCGATGCGCTCGGTGTGGGCTTCGACCGTCTGGCCGAGGATGGCAATCTGTGGGTGCTCTCCCGGATCGCTATAGAGATGAACCGATATCCGCGGCTCCACGAGCGCTATGCGCTCACTACCTGGATCGAGGACTACAACCGCCACTTCTCGGAACGCAACTTCGAGATCACTTCGGCCGACGGTGGCGAGACTCTCGGATATGCCCGCACTATCTGGGTGGCGATCAATATAGACACGCGCCGTCCGGCCGACCTTACGTCGATAGAGCATCTGCGAGGTACGGTGAGCGACCGCCCCTGTCCGATCGACAAGCAGGGTAAGATTCGCCCCGTGGCGGAGCCGCAGATCCGGAATACGTACACTTTCCGCGTGAGCGACATCGATGTGAACCGCCACGTGAATTCGGCGCGCTATGTGGAGATAATACTCAATCAGCTCGGACTTGAGGAGTATGACCGATGCCTGCTTACGCGCTTCGAGATAGAGTATCGCCGCGAGGCGCATTACGGCGACACGGTAGAGGTGGGGTCGACGCCCGATGGCACCGGCATCATCACCGCGCTGACCATAGCCGGCACCCCGGTGTGCCTCTCCCGCTCCGTCCTCACGCCGCGTGTCCTCATCGCCGGGGCGACGCCGGGGAACGCGTCTGTGCTGTGATTTGCTAATTAGCGCTTTTTTTGCTACATTTGCACGCTATATCCAATCATTACCTTGCATTCTACAATCAATCCGAATAAAACCGATCCATAACGATATGAAAAAACATCTTCTCTTGCTCCTCACTCTGGCCGGTACAATACTCTGCACCTCAGCCCAGAACAAGATTTCCCTCACTGGTCTGTCTGTGCTTGATGAATTCAAGCAGAACGGCTACATATTGCCTCCCTCGATTACCCCCGGCTTTGACCGCAACTCCAATCCCAGTGCGGCATTATCCCCCATGTCGACCGTCGCTGCCGAAGCCGGTATGACCTCCATCCCTGCCTTCGTGGAACTCGAACCGGATGGATCCGCCGCGATGCTCGAAGAATTAGGACTTAAGGTTAATACGGATCTTGGTGACATCGTAGTGGTGAATCTACCATTGGCTCGTGCCGAAGAGATCGCATCTCTCCCATGGGTAAAACTACTTGACTTCGGTGGCGTGTCTACCCCTATGCTCAATTTTGCACGTCAACAGGGCAACGTCAACACTGTGCAGACAGGTTTCAACTACGACGGCAAGACTATGAGTTTCGACGGCACCGGCGTAGTGTGCGGAATGATGGACACCGGTCTCGACCCCAACCATATCAACTTTAAAAACGACGCGGGCGACATCCGTATTCAGCGTTTCTGGTGGATGAATACCCAATATGGCGGTTCGATAGAGTACAACCCTGAAACAATACCTTCATTTTCTACCGACAATACGAATCAAACACACGCGACCCACGTGGGCGGCATCATCGGCGGTAGCTACAAAGGAGAATCATATTTCTATTCACTAAGCACTCCTGATGGTACTTCCGGTGCTAATCATCTCACTACTCCCGGAAATATGCCCTACTACGGCGTTGCCACAGGTGCCGACTTAGCATTCGCGGCTGGAGATCTATATGACGCTAACATCACGACCGGTGTTGATAATATTATTGAATATGCCAAATCTGTGGGCAAACCCGTAGTGGTAAACCTCTCTCTTGGTAGTACCACCGGACCGCACGACGGCACCGATTCCTACAGCAAGGCTCTGTCTAACCTCGGTAAAAAAGGCATCATCTGTATGTCAGCAGGCAACGACGGCGACGAGCCCATATCGATAGTCAAGAAGTTTACAGCTACTGCAGCCGGCAGTTATGTACTTACAGGCGTAGCCTATCCCCTCTCGGGTGTAGTAACTGCCAATTATGCCAGTGGCGCTTTAGATATTTGGGGAAACAACGATGTGCCGCTTACCGTTCGAGTTGGTATCGCGAATGGCAGTCGAAATTTTATAGAACTGATGGCTAATAATACTGACAACAAAAACCTACAGTCTTTTTCAGCATCCGGTTCTGATTTCACAAGCAGGTTTAGCGGGGCAGTGACTATGACGGCTCAAGTTGAAAGCTTCAACAACCGCTTCCATGCGCGTATCACCTTCAATAGTATGCAACCATCTTCAGGTCTTGCAAGTAGCGAAAATTTTGCTATATACGTAAGTGGAGCATCCGGACAGACCGCATATTTGTATGGTTCCAGCAGTGTGCTTTTCCCTGACGAACCCAACTTTAAGGTTAATATTGACGGTGCCCTCAAAACCTCATCGGGAGGTAGCGCTTCCAACTCCATTAACAGCGGAGCATGCGCTGAAAACATCCTCTCGGTTGGAGCTTCCGTGTCGCGTACCAGATGGGGTGCTCTTGATGGAGGTGTTTATAGAAACAACAGTAATGATTACTATGTGGGACAGATAGCTCCTTTCTCCTCCTATGGGACGAGCTTTCAAGGAGCTCAATTGCCCTTGATAGTGGGGCCCGGCTCGCAGATTATGTCAAGCTACTCAACTCCTTACCTTGATGCTCATACATCGCTCAAAAACACTATGGTAGGTCAACAGGACGAAGCCACACGCACTAACTACTGGGGTGCGATGCAGGGTACGTCGATGTCGTGTCCGTTCGTCACCGGCACCATCGGTCTCTGGCTTCAGGCCGACCCCACCCTCACCTACGATAGAATAATCGATGTGCTTGAGCATACCGCCGTGACCAACTCCGATACCCAACTCGCTCCCGAGCGCTGGGGCTACGGCCTCATCGACGGCGAAGCCGGCATGCGCTACGTGCTCGCACAGCGCGCCGACATCGGACAGGTATGGGCTGACGATGATCAGCGCCTGATACTCTCGCGCTCCGAGGGCTCTCTCGATGTATTTGTAGCCGGTGAGACAGCACTTACCGTAACACTCTGCGACATACAGGGTCGCACGGTAGCATCGGCCAAAGCTGCGGGCGATCGTCTGACGCTCAATACTGCAGGCCTTGCCTCCGGCGTCTATATCGTACGTGTAGGGGGCGACACCGCCACCTTCACCCGCAAACTCACACTCTGACGTAAGACAATCCACACTTATACTATAGCAACCCCGAGGCCGTGTCCACCCGACGCGGCCTCTCCATTTTCCCGCATCATCGGATTATGCATCAAACGATAGCAGTGCTACCATCGCGGCGCGGTCGTGGATCTGCATCGAGCGCGAAGTGTAGTCGATAAGGCCGCGCTCCTTCATCGACTCAAGTACGGAGATGAACGACGAACGCTGCACGCCAAACATCGAGTAGAGATCCCTCTGTCGGCATTCGAGCACAATATCGGTGCCTCCCGGCTGAGTTAGCGCCGATATCCAGTAGGCGATACGCTGTTCCAGGCTCCCCGCTGTCACTGCAAGAACACCGTCGACAGCCTTCTGCGCGTTGGCCGACAGGGTATTGAGATAATTATACAGGAACACGCTGTCGGCACCAAGCATCTTCACATAGTCCTGCTTGTCGATCTGCAGAATACTCGTCGGCTCCGCGGCAACAGCCGTGCAGGGGTACACCGTGGCGCGTCCGAACAGATAGTCGGGGCTGATCACACACGGCGCCGCCAGAGTCTGCGACACCCGAAAGCGGCTGTCGGCACTCTCGATACTCATACGCAGCGAGCCCGAGATTGCAAACTTGATATGGGTACATGGATCGCCGACTCCGACAATACGTTCACCCTCAAGATATTTCAGGAAGTGAAATTTTGTCTTGCCCACCACATCCGAGAGCTTTTCGTAGCTTACGCCGCGAAACAGAGGCAAAGCCATCAGTATTTCATACATCGAATTCATTTTCTCCTTTTTATATGTAAACGTGCCGGAGCGCCCGGATGTTTTCCGCAAAGTTAGTCGAATTTTTATTACCTTTGTCGGAAGAATTACACCAAAACATAAATACGACACAACAATATGGCCAACTGGTTTGAATGTAAAGTACGCTACGACAAAATGATGGAAAACGGCGTACCCAAGAAAGTAAACGAACCCTATCTCGTCGACGCCCTCTCCTTTACCGAGGCTGAGTCGCGCATCATCGAAGAGCAGACACCCTTTATCTCGGGCGACTTCTCCGTAAGCGCCGTGAAGCGCACCAAGATCAGCGAGATATTCCGCGACGACACCGCCGACCGCTGGTATCTCGCCAAAGTAGCCTTCATCACCATCGACGAAAAGACGGCCACCGAGAAGCGTACCGTGAGCCAGATACTCGTGGCCGGAAGCGACTTCGACAGTGCATACAAGAACTTTTTGGACGGCATGAAGGGTACTTTGGCCGACTTCGACCTTGTGTCGCTCTCCGAGACCCCTCTGATGGATGTATACGGTATGAAAGTGACCGGTTCCAACCCCGCACCCGCCACCGAAGAGTAGATGATAGCCGATCGCCTTGCCTGCCTGCGCCGACAGCTGCCCGAAGGGGTGGAGCTCACTGCCGTGAGCAAATTCCACCCGGTCGAGGCGCTCCGCGAGGCATACGACGCCGGCCAGCGTATCTTCGGCGAGAGCCGCGTGCAGGAGATCACCTCTAAGATCGAGGCGATGCCCGATGATACCGTATGGCACTTTATAGGCCATCTGCAGACCAACAAAGTGCGTCGGCTGCTATCCACGCGCCGCATAGCTCTGATCGAGAGCGTCGACACCGACCGTCTACTCCGGGCCATCGACGATGAGAGCCTGCGGCTCGGTATCGTCACCCGGGTGCTTCTGCAGGTACACGTGGCACGCGAGGAGACCAAATTCGGCTTCTCGCCCGACGAACTCATCGAGTTTTTTACCTCCGGTGCTTTCGAATCGCTCCGTGCCACACACATCTGCGGACTCATGGCTATGGCGTCCAACACCGACGACACCGCTCGCGTAGCCGACGATTTCCGGCGGGTAGCCGCATTGATGGCCGACATACAGCACCTGCGTCCCGACCTGCGAGGATTCGACACACTCAGCATGGGTATGAGCCACGACTATCCGCTTGCCATAGCGGCCGGAGCCAACCTCGTACGCATCGGATCGCTCATATTCGGCGATAGAGTGTAAAAAAATCGACACAAATAGCGGGCAACCCGAAAAATTACATTAACTTTGCCCTCTACTGCTCACCATGAACGAACTAAACCAAAATAAATCCTTTTAATCAAAATGACAACCAATCAAAAACCGAACTACACATTACCTATCATAGTAATGTTTTTCCTGTTCGCGATGATCTCATTCGTGACCGGATTCCAGAATCCCTTTGGCGTAATCCTTAAAGAGCAGCTCGGCCTCTCCGCACTCCAGTCGCAGCTCGGCAACGCCGCCAACTTTATCGCCTACGCATTCATGGGTCTGCCCGCAGGTATGATCCTCCAGAAGAAAGGCTACAAATTCTCGGCCATCGCTGCCGTACTCGTAGGCCTCGTAGGTGTAGTCTTCATGTTTATCTCGAGCTTGCTCGATGGCGACGACCTCATCTTTTGCGTTTACCTCGTGGGCGCATTCATCGCAGGCTTCTCCATGTGTATGCTCAACACCGTGGTCAACCCCATGCTCAACACCCTCGGCGGTGGCGGCAAGAAGGGCAATCAGCTCCTTCAGTTCGGTGGTGCCACCAACTCTCTGGCTGCTACCATCTGCCCCGTGCTCGTAGGCTATCTCATGGGTGGCTCGCTCCAGGGCCTCACCCTCGTTAAAGCCCAGCCCGCACTCTGGGTAGCCATGGGTATCTTCGCCATCGCACTCGTAGTGCTCCTCCTCTCCAAGCTCCCCGAGCCCATCCTCGAAGAGCTCCGCAACGCTCCCAAGAAGCAGGAGAAGCCCTCGCTCAGCGGTGCCCTCAAGTTTAGCCACTACGTAGGTGGCGTCATCGCCATCTTCCTCTATGTAGGTATCGAAGTTGGTATCCCCAGCATTGCCAACCTCTATATGACCAACGATCTCCATATCGACACCGCTCTCGCCGGTTCGCTCGTAGGCGCCTACTGGTTCCTCATGCTTATCGGCCGTCTCGTAGGCGGTTCGCTTGGCAACGTGCTTTCGCCCAAGATGATGCTCGTCATCGTGTCCGCAGTTGCTCTTGTGCTCCTGCTTGGCGCAATCTTCCTCAGCCCCGAAGTCACAGTCACCGTGCCCTTCCTTGATGCTGAAGCACCCCTCAATATCTTTATGCTCATCCTCTGCGGCCTCTGCACATCCGTAATGTGGGGCGGCATCTTCAACCTCGCCGTAGAAGGCCTCGGCAAATACACTGCCGTAGCATCCGGCTTCTTCATGGTGATGGTATGTGGCGGTGGTATCCTCCCCCTCATCCAGGGATGGGTAGCCGACCTCACCGGCTCCTACCTCGTAAGCTACTGGGTACTCTTCGTAGCCACAGCCTATCTCCTCTATTACGCCCTGATCGGCTCCCGTGTCACCAAGCGCGACGCTTCTGCCGAAGTAATTGAAGAAGAAATCAAACAAGGCGTGATGGAAGATTAATCCTCCGACACTCAGTAAGTTTAAGTATAAAGATGCCGTGCGACTCCAAATCCACGGCATCTTTTTTTGCTCTAACTTTTGCCAAAGTGCACCCCTTTAAGTACTTTTGTATTAAATTTCGTTGCTCAAGCAGTGGCGACACTATAAACCAATACAAAGTCATGGACAAGAAACTTATGGATTCGGCTGCCGACAATATCCGAGTACTCGCAGCCTCGATGGTAGAAAAAGCCAAATCAGGCCATCCCGGTGGCGCAATGGGAGGTGCCGACTTTATCAACGTACTTTACAGCAAGTTCCTTGTCACAGACCCTAACGATCCCCTCTGGATCTCGCGCGATCGCTTCTTTCTTGATCCCGGCCACATGTCGCCCATGCTCTACAGCGTGCTTGCCCTCTGCGGTTACTACACCATCGAGGAACTGCAGCAATTCCGCCAGTGGGGTAGTGTCACTCCGGGCCATCCCGAGCTCGACCCCAAGCGCGGTGTAGAAAACACCTCCGGTCCCCTCGGCCAAGGCCACACCATGGCCGTAGGCGCAGCTATCGCCGAGCGTTTCCTTGCAACACGCTTCTCTGAAGTTTGGGCTCACAAGACCTATGCGTTTATCTCCGATGGCGGCATACAGGAGGAAATTTCCCAAGGCGCAGGTCGCATCGCCGGCTATCTCGGATTGAGTAACCTCATAATGTTCTACGACAGCAACCGTGTGCAGCTTTCCACCAACGTCGACGCCGTCGACACCGAAGACTGCGCTGCAAAATATCGCGCATGGCACTGGAACGTGCTCGAAGTCGACGGCACCGATCCCGTAGCCATCGCCGACGCACTCGAAGCAGCCCGTGCCGAGCAGCACCGCCCCACACTCATCATCGGCAACACCGTGATGGGTCGCGGAGCCGTCACCGCCGAGGGCGAAAATTACGAAGGCCAGTGCTCCACCCATGGTCAGCCCCTCAGCAAGTCGGGCGCCGATTATGCCGCCACAGTGCGCAATCTTGGTGGTGATCCCGAAAATCCCTGGTTGCTGCGTCCCGAAGTAGTGGCGCTCTATGCCGACCGCCGTGCCGAGCTTGAGAAGATCGTAGCCGAGCGCCGTGCCGAGCAAGCCGAATGGGAGAAACAGCATCCCGACGCAGCCGCAGAGCTCCGCGGGTTCATCGAAGGCCGTCTCCCCGAGATCGACTACTCCGCCATCGTACATAAAGCCAATGTGGCTACCCGCACTGCATCGGCCGACGTTCTCGCCGTACTCTCCGAGAAAGTAAAGAATATGATCGTATCGAGCGCCGACCTTGCCAACTCCGACAAGACCGACGCCTTCCTCCGCCATACCCACGCCCTCACCCACGGCGACTTCTCCGGAGCATTCCTCCACGCAGGTGTGAGCGAACTCACCATGGCTTCGATTATGAATGGCATCGTGCTCCACGGAGGTATGCTCGCCGCCTGCGGCACCTTCTTCGTATTCTCCGATTATATGAAGCCCGCCGTGCGCATGGCAGCCCTGATGGAGCTCCCCGTGAAATACGTATGGTCGCACGACGCATTCCGCGTCGGTGAAGATGGCCCCACCCATGAGCCCATCGAGCAGGAAGCGCAGATACGCCTTATGGAGCAAATACGCAACTTCGCCGGACGCCGCTCTGTGATGGTACTCCGCCCTGCGGACGCCGCCGAGGCCACCATCGCCTGGAAGATGGCTATGGACAATTGCTATACACCCACAGCGCTCATATTTACCCGTCAGGACGTGCCAGACCTGCCCACCGTCACCGGTTCGCGCTACGAAGAAGCCAAGGGAATGCTTCGCGGCGGTTACGTAGTGGTTGACTGTCCTGAGCCCAAGGTCACACTTGTCGGCAACGGTTCGGAAGTAGCCCTTCTCTGTCAGGTAGCCGAGTTGCTCGAGCAGGAAGGCATCTGCGCACGCGTAGTGTCCGTGCCCTCTGTCGGTATCTTCGAAGATCAGGATGCCGAATATCGTCATAGCGTCATCCCGCAAGGCGTTCCCACCTTCGGTCTCACAGCCGGACTTCCCTCTACCCTCGCTCCCGTAGTCGGAGCCACTGGTATGGTCTACGGTATGGAGCGTTTCGGAGCATCAGCCCCCTACAAGGTCCTCGATGAGAAATTCGGCTACACCCCGGCCAACATCTTAGCCGTGGTCAAAGCCTTCATTGGTGCTTGATTACACCGCTTCCGGTAATGAACCGCTTTATCGTCGCACTATTGCTTGCGGCCATAGCAGTTGCAGCCCGCGCATCGTCCCCACTTCCGGGACTTATGGAGCGTATATCCCCCGGGCTCTCGCAGAAGATTGAGATCCGTATTGCGCCGGGCGATTCCACCGATTGGTTCATTCTTGCAAGAGCCGGCGACAAGCCGCTCATCCTCGCCAATAGCAATCTCTCGGCAGCCGCAGGCCTCTTCCATTACCTATCCGACTATTGTCACGCACGCCCCGGGTGGATGCAGCCGCGCATCGATCTGCCGGCCGAACTACCACTCGTCACTGAGCCGGTAGCTCACCGTTGCTGTGCGGATCTCCGCTATTACCTCAACTACTGCACCTACTCTTATTCGATGCCATTCTGGAGCTGGGAGCGCTGGCAGCAGGAAATCGACTGGATGGCACTTCACGGCATCAATATGCCGCTGGCTATTGAAGGCACCGCTACCGTATGGCGCAACACCCTCCGCCGCCTCGGCTATCCCGAAGAATCCATAGATCGGTTCGTGGCCGGACCTGCCTTTCAGGCATGGTGGCTGATGAACAATCTCGAAGGATGGGGTGGCCCCGTATCTGAGGCCTACTATGAGCGGCAGTCATCTCTACAGCAACGCATTCTCGCCGAAATGCGCGCATGGGGTATGGAGCCCGTACTACCCGGCTATTCCGGTATGATACCCCACGATGCCACCTCTACACTCGGTATACCTACGGCCGACGGCGGTAGTTGGCTCGGCTTTACAAGACCCGCTGTCATTCTCCCCACATCGCCCGACTTCGACCGCGTGGCCGATATATACTACGAAGAGCAGGCACGTCTCTACGGCTCAGCCCGCTACTACAGCATGGATCCGTTCCACGAAGGAGGCTCCACCGAAGGCCTCGACCTCAATGCCTGCGGATTAGCCATTTATCAAGCGATGGAGCGTCACGCACCCGGCTCTGTTTGGCTCCTGCAGGGATGGCAGGAAAATCCTCGCAGCGCACTACTCGGATCGCTCCCCGACGGCGCCGCAATGCTCCTTGACCTTCAGGCCGAAAATGAGCCGATGTGGCGTAAGCGTACCGATATATTCAGCCGGCGTCCGTGGATCTATTGTATGCTGCTCAACTTCGGCGGAAACGAAGGCCTTTACGGCAAGACCGATGCCCTTGTCGCAGGTTATGTGGATGCACTCGCCCAGTCGCCAACACTCTGCGGTGTAGGGTTCACAATGGAAGCCATCGGCAATAATCCTATAATGTACGATTTGCTCACCGAGCTACCATGGATATCCGATGACGTCAAACCGGACAGCCTGATCCACGGCTATGTGCGATCATCTTACGGCACAGCTCCCGACTCGACACTTTGCGCGTGGCGGCTCCTGATGAAGAGCGTCTACAATTCTCCCGCCGACTCATCTCAGCAGGGCACCACCGAATCGTTCTTCTGCGCCCGACCGGCTGACCGGTTGCGCCAGGCCTCTGCGTGGGCTAACGTAAAGGATTATTACGATCCGCGCGATGTGATCCGCGCCGCCTACCTTATGCTTGCCGATGGCGATCTCCTCCATTCGCGTGATGCCTACCGATACGACGCCGTCAATACAGTCAGGCAGGCTGTCGCTGAGTGCGGTCGACTTCTACTGCCGCGCATCGACTCAGCGCGTATCGCTGGTGACAGCACTGAATACCGTCGCCTCGCCTCGGGCTTCCTCCGCCTCATCGACCTACAGGATTCCATCACCGCCATGCACCCTGCTATGCGGCTATCAACATGGCTTGAGGAAGCGCGGGCTGCCGCACCAACGCCGGCCGATACCACACTTTGGCAGACCAATGCACTGCTGCTCATCACCACCTGGGGACCACGCGTAGCCGCAGATCAAGGCCGCCTGCGCGACTATTCCCATCGCGAATGGAGCGGACTGCTCGGCTCTCTCTATCGTCGCAGATGGGCCACATGGTTCGATGCTCGCCTGGCCGATCTTCAGTCGTCCGAATCACCGCAGATCGACTTCTACGCCCTCGAATCCGAATGGATAGCAGATCCGCAAATCACCCGACCCGACACAACATTCTCTACCGCGCGCCTGCGCAGTCTCCTCGACTTAGCCATCACCATCATCGAATAGCCCCTACGGCAGGCGCACGGCAAGCACTTCCGTGCCGGCGAGCGATGCCTTGAACTCCCTGCGCCGTATGAGGGGAAATTCCGCCGCCAAGGCCACCGGCATCAGTATATCCCCGGTCTTAAGTGTAGAGTAGTGCGACAGAGCAGCGATAGCCTGCGCAGCTGCCGTCAGAGGAGAATCTATTGTTACCGAAAGCCCTTCGACATCCACCGTCACCTCACGGTCGTCGGCCGGCAGATCGATCCATCTACCCATCACCACAGCGCCGTCGAAGCATCCGCTAAGACCAGCCGGACGGCACTGACCCTCCAGTTCCTCATGTAGCGCCAGACTGCGGGGTACCAGGGCAAGAGTCATGGCATCATAGTAGCGGCTTGCGAATTTCTGTGCTATCCCCTTGCCCAGACGGCTTATGCGGAAGGCAAGCATCACGCGTCCCGTCCAAGCCTGGTCGAAGTCGGGGAGAAAAAGCGGATGCCCGGGCCACACGATTGCCGAATCTGCTATCAGTTCGATGGCCGGCGGCAGTTCCAGAGCAGTGGCCTGTGGATGGTGAAACGCTACTACCTTCATATCCCGGTATCGTCGAGGCGGTTGTACATTACTGCCAGATCTGCGTAGATCGACGTGTTTTGTATCACGGTATTACCCTCGGTGCGGATGCGGAAGGGCGTGAAATTCCACAACGCCGGTATTCCGGCTGCCACAGCCATATCGGCCGATGCCTGGGCGTGATCCACCGGCACGGCGATGATAGCTATTTCGGCACTATAGGCTTGCGAGATCTCCGCGAAGCGGTCGATCGGGAATACGGCCACATTCTTTAGCGTCGAACCGATTATATGAGGGTCGACATCGAAGCCGGCCACGATATTGAGGCCGAAGCGGTCAAGGCCCCTGTCGGCGATAAGTGCCGAGCCCAGCGAGCCTACGCCTATTATCACGGCATTGTGCTGGCGATGGAAGCCGAGGAAATTGCGGAGCGAACTTTCAAGAGAGATCACATCGTAGCCGATGCGTGTCTTGCCACGAAGCTGGAGTACCGACAGATCCTTGGCTATCTGCGATGCATCCACATTGATCTCTCGGGCTATGGCCGTCGACGACACGTACTGTACGCCGTGATGGCGCAGCAGCGTCACATAGGCCAGATACCACGGCAGGCGCCGCAGCGTCGGCTCCGGTACCTGGTTTTTCGCTATATTCTGTCGGGCAATAGTCATCATCTGTGAGTGTTCATGATTTGTCAATAAGGGAGAGCCTACCGTCAGCGCAGCATACCGTTCGAACTCCGGTAGCCCGCGTTACCGCGGCCGCCGCGATTGTTGAGATTAGAGTCGCGCTGATTCTTGCGTTTGCCGAATGGGTCGTCGGGATCCACGGCCGGATTACCGAATTCGTCGTAATACTGGTCATCCTCATCTCCGTAAGGATTGTCCTGCTCGCCCTTCTTCGTCTTTGGCTTATTCTTCTTTATCTCGTTGGGCTTCTGAAGATCCACAGGTGTATCGTTGATATCCCACGCCTGCTCCACAGCCCAGTTCTTGCGTAGCTGCAGACGCTTCGGGTAGTAGTACATATCCTCCGGTATCAAGGTATCAGCCAACGAGCCGATGTCAAACTTCCCGTTGTCGTTGCGGTCTATGAACAGGCGCGCGTAGTAGTTGCCGGGCGAGATGTACGGTATCTTCACCGCCCTATTACCGCGACCGGTCACCGTGCGCACCGGTTTATCCTGTTCCGACAGAAGCTGAATCACGAAGGCCGACGTATCCACACCCTCCACATTAAACGTAAGTGTGGAGTATTCGCTCAGGTCGCGTACCGTGAATTTGGATGTGAACGGGTCATTGTGGGCACCGTATATATCCTCAAGCATCAGAGAGTCGATCGTAAGCTGGTACTCGGCGCCGGGCTCCCATTCATACGTGGCAGTATATATCAGGTGATGCATCGAATCAGCCATGGCAAACACCGGAGGGTCTATCTCCTCCCACAGCGTATCCACCTTAATGGCGAGTTTCACCACCGACGAGTCGGGCCCGTGTAGCAGAGGTTTTTCAAACTTTAGCGTCAGAGGCGAATACACATCGAGCGTAGATCCTCCACCCGATACCTTTATAGCGGGAATCGGAGGCGGAGCCACTTTAGCCGAATCATTTGCCGTAGTATCGGCATTATCTTTGGTACGGGTCTTTTTCTTCTTCGTCTTTGACGGGCGGATGTTCATACGCAGCGTATCGGTCGTGTATGAGAGCTGGTCGAGCGTATCAGTACGCAGATACGTCATGGCGATACTCAGCGAGTCGCGACTGTATAGAGCCGAGTCGGTAATCCAGTAGTCAAGCGTATCGAGCTTGGCCGAAGCTTCTATCACTGCAAGTTCAGCCAGATCTCTGCCATCGAACTCCGAGCCTACTATAGCGATACGGGGTAGTTCGGTGGCCGGTGCACCCATTTCGAAATGCAGTCGGTAACGCTCCGGACGCTCGTATTTCGACAGATACTGAGCCTTGTAATTGAGATTAAACCATGTGAGCAGCACATCATCGGGATAGAAGTGCGTCACATTGCGCATCACTATCGAATCCTGCCCATTGGCATCCTTCAGCGTATCGGCTTCCTCCACCACCTTGGCGGTAGGGACGATCGGCGTAGGCCAGAAGGCGATATTCTCCGAGCGATCCCAGTGATTGTCGCGGTTCTTGTCGTCGACAGCGAAGATATGATACTCGCCCGGTGCCAGATTGCGGATCGTGAATTGTCCCAACTTGTTGGTGCGGGTCACGCGTTCAAATGGCAGAGTCGTGATAGCCGTGTCCGACAGATTGGAATACACGCCCACCGTCATACCCTGTGCCGGTTCAAGAGTTTCCGCTTCGAGCACCATACCGGAGATGCAGAGCGAGTCGATATAGTCGCCGGTGGAGAAATAGACAGCAAAACCGTCGAGTTCATTACCCTCATTAAGATCCGATATACCGTCGGTGAAGTCGATAGTATATGTAGTGTTGGGTAGCAGCGTATCGGCCAGATCGATTCGTACGGAGTGACCTACGGCGCTGACCTTCGGAAATATCTTCTGCGCCGGCGACACCACTACGGTATTGAGAGCATCCTTAATCTGCACATTCTCGTCAAATTGCACGATTATACGGTTGTTGCTCACATTGGTGGCACCTATCGCAGGATTGGCGCGCACAAACACCGGGGGCACTTCATCCTCGGGGCCACCCGTCGGATGGCCTATACTTGCGCACGCCGCCAGAATGTAGCAGCATATCGTCCCGATGATCAGATGGGAGATACTTAAGTGTTGTAGAATCCTTTTCACTGTCATAACAGAGGGGCGCAAAGCCCCTTCCGTACAAAATTACATCTAATAACCGAATTACGGAATTTTTTCGCGATTTTTTCGCACTTACCTTCAGCTGTATCTCCGTTATTGAAAGGTATTAATACGGTCGGATACCGGTCTGGTGGAAAATAAAGTGAGGAGGCGGCGCCTGTGGGCGTCGCCTCCTTACGTTTATGGTCGGGGGATCAGATTACTGGGGAAGGTTTCCTACCTCGGGATCCACGCCCCACTGCTGCTGGGCGAGACGGCGGTAGTTGTTGTAGCGCCACTGTGCGTTGGCCTTGGCTGCTTCGAAGAGCTGCTGTGCCTCGGCGGGGTACTGCTTGAATACGGATGCGTAGCGCACTTCGCCTTTGAGGAAGTCCTCAAACTTATCCCACTCGGGCTGCTTGCTGTCGAGCGAGAAGGGGTTCTTGCCTTCATCTTCGAGCGCGGGATTGTAGCGCCAGAGCTGCCAGTAACCGCATTCTACGGCGCGGGCCTCTTCCTGCTGCGATTTGCCCATGCCGGCACGTATACCGTGGTTGATACAGGGTGCGTAGGCGATCACGATCGAGGGACCGTCGTAGGCTTCGGCCTCGCGGAGAGCCTTGAGGGTCTGAGCCTGATCGGCGCCCATGGCGATCTGTGCGGCGTATACATATCCGTAGGTAGTGGCGATGAGGCCGAGGTCTTTCTTGCGGATGCGCTTGCCTGCGGCGGCAAACTTGGCGATGGCACCCATCGGGGTGGCCTTGGATGCCTGACCGCCGGTGTTGGAATATACCTCGGTGTCGACTACGAGCACGTTGACGTTCTTACCCGAAGCGAGCACGTGGTCGAGACCGCCGAAGCCGATATCGTAGGCGGCGCCGTCGCCGGCGATGATCCACTGCGAACGCTTCACGATGAAGCCCTTGAGAGTGAGAATCTCACGGCATACGTCGCAGCCGCACTGCTCGCAGAGCGGGATGAGCTTGTCGGCTACCTCGCGGGTCACTTCGGCTGATTCGCGGTTGTCGAGCCACTGCTGAGCGAGTTCCTTGATCTCGGCGGAGCAGTCGGGGCAGGCGAGAGCCTTGGTCATGGTGTCGGCCAGACGGGTGCGCATCTTTTCGGTAGCGATGCTCATACCGAGACCGAATTCAGCGAAGTCCTCGAAGAGGGAGTTGGCCCATGCCGGACCGTGGCCCTTGGCGTTGACAGTGTAGGGGGTGGAGGGCACGGAGCCGGAGTAGATGGAGGAGCAGCCGGTGGCGTTGGCTACCATCTCATGGTCGCCGAAGAGCTGGGAGATGAGCTTCACGTAGGGTGTCTCGCCGCAGCCGGAGCAAGCGCCGGAGAACTCGAAGAGGGGAGTGGCGAACTGGGAGTTCTTCACGTTGAGTTTGGTGTCTACGAGATCCTGCTTGGAGGTGACTTCCTTCACGCAGTAGTCCCAGATCGGCTGCTTGTCGAGCTGTGTTTCGAGGGGCTTCATTTCGAGAGCCTTCACGCCCTTCTTGCCGGGACAAACGTCAACACAGTTGCCGCAGCCAAGGCAGTCGAGCACGTCAACGCTCTGGATGAAGCGCATACCTGCGAATGTCTTGCCGATAGCGGGGAGAGTGGCGTCGGCAGCCACGGGTGCGCCTTCAAGTTCCTTCTCTGTGAGCACGAAGGGACGGATGGCAGCGTGGGGGCAGACGTAGGCACACTTGTTGCACTGGATACAGTTTTCAAAATTCCATTCGGGAACGAAGGCTGCCACACCGCGCTTCTCGTAGGCGGCAGTGCCCTGATCCCATGTGCCGTCCTCGCGGCCGAGGAATGCCGATACCTTGAGGTCGTCGCCGGCCTGAGCATTGATGGGGCGTACTACCTCGCGGATAAACTTGGGATCGGTGGTGTCGTGCTCCTCGACTACGGTGAGTTCGCTCCAAGCCTTATCTACGGGGAGCTGACGGTATTCACCGCCGCGGTCAACGGCCGCATAGTTCTTGTCTACTACGTCCTGACCCTTCTTGCCGTAGCTCTTTACGATGAATTTCTTCATCTGCTCTACGGCGAGATCCACGGGGATCACTTCAGTGATGCGGAAGAATGCGCTCTGGAGGATGGTGTTGGTGCGGTTGCCCAGACCGATCTCCTGAGCTATCTTGGTGGCATTGATATAATATACGGTGATGTTGTGGTCAGCGAAGTATTTCTTGACCTTGGCGGGGAGATTCTTGGCAAGTTCCTCACCTTCCCAGATGGTGTTGAGGAGGAATGTACCACCGTCGCGCAGACCGCGTGTCACATCGTACATGTGGAGGTAGGCCTGTACGTGGCAGGCTACGAAGTTGGGGGTGTTGACGAGATATGTGCTGCGGATGGGCTCATCGCCGAAGCGGAGGTGCGAGCAGGTGAAGCCGCCCGACTTCTTGGAGTCGTAGGCGAAGTATGCCTGGCAGTATTTCTTGGTGTTGTCGCCGATGATCTTCACGGAGTTCTTGTTGGCACCTACGGTACCGTCGGCACCGAGGCCGTAGAACTTGGCTTCGAAAGTCGACTCGCCGCTGAGCGCGATCTCCTCAACCGGGGGAAGGGAGAGGAAGGTGACGTCGTCGACGATACCCACGGTGAATTTGTCCTTGGGTTCGGGGAGGGCGAGATTGTCGAATACGGAGATGATCTGGGCGGGTGTGGTGTCCTTCGATGCCAGACCGTAGCGGCCCGATACGATGCGGGGTGCATCGGGACGTCCGTAGAAGCATTCGGCTACGTCGAGATAGAGGGGCTCGCCGTTGGCGCCGGGCTCTTTGGTGCGGTCGAGCACTGCGATGGTCTTGGCGGTGGCGGGCACGGCCTTGAGCAGGTGCTTGGCAGAGAATGGACGGTAGAGGTGAACGGATACCATACCTACTTTCTCACCCTTGGCCATGAGGTAGTCGATGGCTTCCTGGGCGGCCTGGGTCACGGAGCCCATGGCGATGATCACGCGCTCGGCTTCGGGGTGGCCGTAGTAGTTGAAGAGGTGGTATTCGCGGCCGGTGATCTTGGAGATCTCAGCCATATAGTCTTCTACGATTTCGGGAACGCGTTCGTAGTACTTGTTGCATGATTCGCGGTGCTGGAAGAATACGTCGCCGTTTTCGGCCATGCCGCGGGCTACGGGCGATTCGGGAGTGAGGGCGCGCTTGCGGAAGTCGGCGAGAGCCTCACGGTCGAGCAGGGGAGCGAGATCGTCCTGATCCATAGCTTCGATCTTCTGGATCTCGTGGGAGGTGCGGAATCCGTCGAAGAAGTTGACGAAGGGCACACGGCTCTTGATGGTGGAGAGGTGGGCTACACCGGCCAGATCCATCACTTCCTGTACGGAGCCTTCAGCCAGCATGGCGAAGCCTGTCTGGCGCACGGACATCACGTCCTGATGGTCGCCGAAGATGCTCAGGGCGTGGCTGGCGAGCGTACGGGCTGATACGTGGAACACGCAGGGGAGGAGCTCACCGGCGATCTTGTACATATTGGGGATCATCAGCAGCAGGCCCTGCGAAGCGGTGTAGGTAGTGGTGAGGGCACCGGCCTGAAGAGAGCCGTGAACTGCGCCTGCGGCACCGCCTTCGCTCTGCATCTCCTGCACGAGCACGGTTTCGCCAAAGATGTTTTTACGGCCGGCGGCAGCCCATTCGTCGACATACTCCGCCATGGTCGACGACGGAGTGATGGGGTAGATGGCTGCAACTTCCGAGAACATGTAAGATACGTGAGCTGCGGCCTGGTTGCCGTCGCACGTCAAGAATTGTTTTTCTTTACTCATAAGTTTCGGTTATTGTATGGATTCTCTAAGATTAATAGTCGGAATTACAATGCGATGCGACCGGGGGTGAAAGAATTGGCCGCTTTTCACGGCAAAGATAATGAAAAATAAGTAATTTTGTCCAATCCAAACTCTCATAATTCCACTATTTGGCAATGGATATCCGCATACTTAAAGAAAAAATACTTGCCGGGCGGCAGATCGAAGCCTCCGAGGCACTTGTGCTGGCCCGGCTCGATGCCGCAGAACAGAAGGAATTGCGTGAGGCGGCCGCAGAGATCACTGCTCACTTCCACTCCCGCAAATTCGACACCTGCTCGATAGTCAATGCCCGCTCCGGCCGCTGCTCCGAAAACTGCAAGTGGTGCGCACAGTCGGCCCATTACTCCACCGGAGTAAAGGAATATGAACTTGTGGACCATGACACCTGCATCGATCTGGCACTCTATAACCGCAGTCAGGGCGTGGGGCGATTCTCATTCGTCACCAGCGGCCGCCGTCTGGGCGGCAAGGCTTTCAGCACGCTGCTCGACTATTACCGCGAGCTCAACGACCGCCATTCGATCTATCTTTGCGCTTCGATGGGTCTGCTCGACGAGGAGCAGTTGCGTCAACTCCGTGAGGCCGGTGTGAAGCGGTATCATTGCAATCTGGAGACGGCGCCCTCTCATTTCCCCTCGCTCTGCTCCACCCACTCGATCGACGACAAGATGGCCACAATCCGCGCCGCCCGCGCCGCCGGACTGGAGATATGCAGCGGCGGTATCATCGGCATGGGTGAAACGATGGAGCAGCGTGCCGAATTCGCACTGAAACTGCGCGAGGCCGACCCCGTGTCGATTCCGATCAACATACTTCATCCCATACCCGGCACTCCGCTCGCCGATGCTCCGGCTCTCACGCCCGATGAGGTGCTCACTACGGTAGCGATATTCCGCATGGTGCATCCGCGGGTAGTACTCCGCTTTGCAGGCGGTCGTGACCGGCTCGACGTCGACACGCAGAAGGAGGCTATCCGCATCGGCATCAACGGCTCGATAATAGGCGATTTACTCACTACCATCGGCTCACGTATAGCCGAGGACAAACAGATGGTGGCTGACTGTGGAATGGAATTCTGAACGATACCGCGGTCACACCGCCCTGTGTGAGATCGACCTGCCCGGACAGAAGAGAATAGCAGCAGCTACGGTGGCCGTGGTCGGTGCCGGCGGCCTCGGCTCTGCGGCTCTGATATATCTTGCGGCGGCCGGTGTAGGCACTCTGCGCATTATAGATCCCGACATTGTGAGCAAGAGCAATCTGCAGCGTCAGGTGATACACTCTACCGCCGATCTCGGACGGCTCAAAGCTGACTCTGCGGCCGACACCGTCAGTTCGCTCAATCCCGACGTGAAGGTGGAGAGTTATCCCGAGCGGCTGACGGCTGAAAATGCTCCGCGGCTGCTCGATGGCGTCACGGTGATGCTCGACTGCACCGACAATTTCGCCGGCCGTATGCTCCTCGACGATATGAGCGGACGGCTTGGCATCCCCTACGTCTACGGCGCTGTGTCGCGCTTCTCCGGCCATGTGTTCACGCGCATAGGTGATTCGGCGGGATTCCGCCGTATCTTCGGGTCTGAGCAAACGGAGCCTGACTGCGACTGCGCCGCCAACGGGGTGCTTAATACACTCGTCGGCACCGTCGGCACTCTTCAGGCCACAGAGGCGCTGAAGGTGATAGCCGGCACGGGCGATCCGCTCGTAAACCGTCTGTTGGTGCTCGATCTTCTTACTATGGAATTCAGCACTCTGCGCTTAGGATAGCATCGGAGCTATGCGTCGGAGGGCTGCGATGAATGCGTCGGCTTCCTCTACGGTATTGTAGAGGGCGAAGGAGGCGCGCACGGTGCCTTCCACTCCGAGTGCATGCATCAGAGGCTGGGCGCAGTGGTGGCCGGTGCGCACGGCAATGCCGAGTTTGTCGAGAAGCAGTCCGGTATCATAGTGGTGGGCGTTGCCGATAAGGAATGAGATGATCGCTTCCTTGCCCGGTGCGGTACCGAATATCCGCATGCCGGGTATCTCCATCATGCGCGGCGTGAGATAGTCGAGCAGCATCTTCTCGTGGGCGGCCACGGCGTCGATGCCGGCGTCGCACAGGAAGTCGACGGCGGTATGCAGGGCGGCTATGCCTACATAGTCGGGTGTGCCGGCCTCGAACTTGAAGGGGAGATCGGCATAAGTGGTGTGCTCGAAGGTGACATGGCTTATCATCTCGCCACCGCCCTGGTAGGGGGGCATCTTTTCAAGCAGCGAACGGCGTCCGTAGAGCACTCCGACGCCTGTCGGCCCGTACATCTTGTGGGAGGAGAATACGTAGAGGTCGGCATCGAGAGCGCTGACGTCGATATGGCGGTGGGCGATAGCCTGAGCGCCGTCGATCAGAGCCACGGCTCCGGCATCGTGGGCGAGGCGGATTATCTCACCGATGGGGTTGACGGTGCCGAGCACGTTGGATACGTGGGTGATGGCTACTACCCGTGTACGCTCGTTGAGCAACCGGCGGTATTGCTCCATATCGAGCGAGCCGTCGGGGAGCATACCCACTACCCGGATCACTATGCCGCGGCGCTCGCGCAGCAGTTGCCACGGCACGATGTTGGCGTGGTGCTCCATAACCGAGAGTATCACTTCGTCGCCTTCGGAGAGCAGGCTGCCGTAGCTCGACGCCACAAGGTTGATGGCTTCGGTGGTGCCGCGTGTGAAGATCACCTCCTGAGTGGACTCGGCTCCGATGAAGCGGCGCACTCGCTCACGGGTGGCCTCCATCATCACAGTGGCTTCCTGAGAGAGGGTGTGGACGCCGCGGTGCACATTCGCCTTGTGGTGGAGGTACACATCATCTATCGCGTCGATTACCTGCCGCGGTGTCTGAGTCGAGGCTGTGTTGTCGAGATACACGAGCGGATGATTGTAGATGCTGCGCTCCAGGATTGGGAACATGCTGCGGTAGCGCGCTACGTCGAAGGCGGAGGTGTCGGAGGCCGGGATCATTGCTGAGGGGTGAAGTGTTCGTTGCAGTTGGGCATACAGCCTTCGGTGCATCCGGAGGCGTGGCGGGCGGTGAAGCGGCGCTCTACGAGGTGGCGCAGGCGGTCGCGGAGTCCCTCGATGCGCACGGTATCGATCACGTCGGCCATGAATGCCTGCATGAGCATGTGGCGCGCTTCGGCTTCGGGAATGCCTCGGGTCTGCATATAGAAGAGGGCTTCGGAGTCGAGCTGACCGGTGGTGGCGCCGTGGGAGCACTTTACATCGTCGGTATATATCTCAAGCTGGGGCTTGGTGTGCATACGTGCCGTAGAGGAGGCGAGTATGTTGCGGTTGGTCTGAAATGCATCGGTGTAGGGAGCTTTGGCCGATACGAGTATACGGCCGGAGAAGGTTCCGCGGGCTTCGTCGTCGAGCACATACTTGAAGTGCTGGCGGCTTGATGTGTGAGGCGCGAGGTGACGCAGCACGATATTATTGTCGACAGTCTGGCGGCCAGATGCGATAGCCATTGAGGCGAGTTGGGCGGAGGCTTCGGCACCGGACAGGTCGATGGAGAAATTATTGCGCGTGGTGCCGCAGGTGAGTGTGGCTTCAGTGAAATGGAAGTCGGAGCGTTCGGCCTGGCGCACGTAGATGTTGGCGTGGCGGGCTGTCAGCGCCGACGACTCTTCGATGTGGCACACGTCGAGGCGCGCATCCTCGGCCACAATTATTTCGGTGACGTTGGCGTCGAGATAGTGCGTTGAATTATCCTGAGTGTGGTCGCAGATCAGAATTTCGGCCGATGAGCCGCGCTCGGCTACGATGAGCACGCGGCGCGGGGCGAGCAGCGATGTTGGAGCCGAAAAGATGTTGACGAGCTGCAGGGGCTTTTCGAGGCGCACCCCTTCGGCTATGTGGATCAGCACGCCGTCCTGGCATAGCAGGGTGTTGAGGGCTGTGGCCGGATCTGAGAGGTCGGCGGCGGAGCCATAGGCGCGCTCCACGAGCTGCGGCATCTCAATGGCCGCGCGGCGGAGTGACAGGAAGCTGACACCCTGCGGACAATTGTCGCGCAGCGTGCGCGATGGCGCGAATGTGTCGTTGACCACTACTCCGAGCAGTGTCGACATATTGGGCACACCGCATCGGAAGGTTCTGGCGGTGTCGGCGGGGAATGCAAGTCGGCTGAGGTTGAGTCCGTAGTCGAATGCATAGATGTCGGCCGGCGAGGTGTGTACATAGTTCTCGTCGCCGTGTGCCGGGAGCGTGGCGCTGCTGAGCACTTCATAGGCCTCGGGGCGAAGCCGGTTGAGAAGCGGAGCGCTGTGGGCGTCGATCAAGTCCCGCTCTCCGGTGTAGATATCGAGATATTGCTGTAGACTGTTCATCGCCGTGGGTCTTAGTCTTTAAGCCAGTCGTAGCCGCGTTCTTCGAGTTCGAGTGCGAGTTCGGGACCTCCGGTGCGCACGATGCGACCCTTGTAGAGTACGTGGACGAAGTCGGGCTTGATATAGTCGAGCAGACGCTGGTAATGTGTGATCACGATGGTGGCGTTGCGGTCGGTGCGGAGTTTGTTGACACCGCCCGACACGATGCGCAGCGCGTCGATGTCGAGACCTGAATCAGTCTCGTCGAGAATCGACAGACGGGGTTCGAGCACGGCCATCTGGAATATCTCGTTGCGCTTCTTCTCGCCGCCGGAGAATCCTTCGTTGACGGAGCGCGAGGCGAGCTTGTTGTCGAGTTCGACGATGGCGCGCTTCTGGCGCATCAGCTTCAGAAAGTCGGTGGCGCTCATAGGCTCCTCGCCGAAATACTTGCGCTTTGCGTTGAGTGCGGCGCGCATGAAGTTGACCATCGACACTCCGGGTATCTCCACCGGGTACTGGAAGGAGAGAAACAGACCTTCGTGGCTACGGTCCTCGGGGGAGAGGGCGAGCAGATCGCGGCCACCGAGGGTGGCGGTGCCTTCGGTGACGGTGAAGGCCGGATTGCCGGCGAGTACCTCGCTCAGTGTGCTCTTGCCCGAGCCGTTGGGACCCATTATGGCGTGTACTTCCCCCTCACGCACGGTGAGGTCGATGCCTTTGAGTATCTCCTTGCCTTCGATGCCGGCGTGGAGGTTGCTGACTTGTAGGAGTATATCTTTCATTGTGGTAATTATTTTCCGGGTTAATGGGTGGAATCAGCCTACGGAGCCTTCGAGAGAGATCTGAAGTAGCTTCTGAGCCTCGACGGCAAACTCCATCGGCAGCTTGTTCATCACTTCGCGAGCGTAGCCGTTGACGATCAGGCCAACGGCCTCTTCGGTCGGGATGCCTCGCTGATTGCAGTAGAAGAGCTGATCTTCCGATATCTTGGATGTGGTGGCTTCGTGTTCCACGATGGCGGAGTCGTTTTTCACATCGATGTATGGGAAGGTGTGGGCGCCGCAGTGGGGCGAGAGCAGCAGTGAGTCGCACTGTGTATAGTTGCGGGCACCCTCGGCTTTGGGTGCCACGCTCACGAGGCCACGGTAACTGTTCTGACTGTAACCTGCGGAGATACCCTTGCTCACGATGGTGGATCGGGTGTTGCGTCCGAGGTGTATCATCTTTGTGCCTGTGTCGGCCTGCTGGCGGTTGCGGGTCACGGCCACGGAGTAGAATTCGCCTACCGAATTGTCGCCGGCCAGAATGCATCCGGGATATTTCCAGGTGATGGCCGAGCCGGTCTCGACCTGTGTCCACGATAGCTTCGAGTGGTCGCCGCGGCAGAGGCCTCGCTTGGTGACGAAGTTGTAGACGCCGCCGTGTCCTTCGGCATCGCCGGCATACCAGTTCTGCACGGTGGAGTATTTCACTTCGGCGCGATCCTCGACTATGATCTCCACTATGGCTGCGTGGAGCTGATTCTCGTCGCGCTGCGGGGCGGTGCAGCCTTCGAGATATGATACGTAGGCGTCGTCGTCGGCCACGATGAGCGTGCGCTCGAACTGGCCGGTACCCGATGCGTTGATGCGGAAATAGGTCGACAACTCCATCGGGCAGCGCACTCCCTTGGGGATATATACGAATGAGCCGTCGGAGAATACGGCGGAGTTGAGGGCGGCATAGAAGTTGTCGGTATAGGGTACTACCTTGCCAAGATAGCGGCGTACCAGATCGGGGTAGTCCTTGACGGCCTCCGATATGGAGCAGAAGATGATGCCCATTTTGGCGAGTTTCTCGCGGTGGGTGGTCTTGACGCTCACCGAGTCCATCACGGCGTCGACGGCCATGCCGGCGAGCAATTGCTGCTCTTGCAGCGGTATGCCGAGCTTGTTGAAGGTGTCGATGAGCTGGGGATCCACTTCGTCCATGCTCTTCGGCCCCTCCTTCTTCTTCGGAGCAGCGTAGTAGCTTATGGCCTGAAAGTCGATGTCGGGGATATCAAGATGCGCCCACTTGGGAGGCGTGAGCGTGAGCCAATGGCGGAATGCCTTCAGCCGGAAGTCGAGAAGCCAGTCGGGTTCGCCCTTGGCCTTTGATATGAAGCGCACCACCTCTTCCGACAGGCCCGGGGGCAGTATGTCGGTGT
>JAIDTT010000018.1 GCA_029060545.1 Paramuribaculum sp.
GAGATTCGAACTCGTGGTAGGATTGCTCCTACGTCAGTTTAGCAAACTGGTGGTTTCAGCCACTCACCCACCTCTCCGTGGTATTTGGTCAGTGCAAAGTTAAGAGTTTTATTCTATTCCACCAATTATTTTGGGATTTTTTTCACCGACGCTGCGGTCGCGTGAGGATACGTTCGCCGAGATACTTGCATAATTCGCGTTTCAATTGATTGAGCTGCTGTAGATTGACGAAGTATTCCTTATATGCTTCGTGGTCCCCGTTTTCCCAAGCCTGCTGAATTTTCTCCTTGAGTTGACGGATGCGCAGTTCCACGATGGCATTCTTGAGGTTGTACACGGCCAGAGGCACGAGTTCCGGCAGGCGGTCACGCTCTGTGGGGAGAGGGGAGTACTTGGTGTGTACCTTGCTCAGCTGATGGCGCGTAGTGAGGAAATCGGTGCTGAGCCGGCGGATGGTAGCATCGGGATCCGACATGAGAGTGTGTCCAAGATATCCGGCCTGATAGTCGTCGAGGCGTGTATCGAGTTCCTGCTCCGCCTGTTGGCGCAGCTCGCTCTCACGGCGCTCGGCGGCGGCAATATCGGTGGCTTCGGCACGCAGCATGGCGAGATCGTCGGCCAGACGTGTGTCGATGATGCCGCGCAGGCGTGTGCGCTCAGCATCTACGCGCTGTGAGTGGTCGGCCGAAGCCATAGCCACAGCAGCGTCGAAGAGCAGGCGGTAGTCGGGATTGGCGATAGTGATTTCGTCGTCGGCGAGCTCCTCCAATATATATTGCGTCACATTGATGCGGCTGGTGATGTTGCCCGACGCATCGGCATAGTCGCAGAGGTAGGCAAGACCATACTTCACGATGTAGCGCAGCAGCTCCTCCTCGTAGGGACGCAGATACTCCATCCTGAAGGCAACCCCGTCGGCTTCCGGTCGGGGAGCCGTGGCCGGAGTGGCGGTGGTAGGAGTATCGGGAGTAGTATCCACAAGGTCGGCAATGTCAGCCTCGCCCTGATGGCGCTTTTGGTCATTGGCCTGCTTCTCGAGATTCTCGGCGATATTCTTCTGCACCTGAAGCACGAGCACCTTCTCGGATATAGAAAGTTTGCGTGCACATTCGGAGAGATACACATTGCGCGTGATCTGATCCGGTATCACAGATATGGAGCGCACGATGCTCTGGATAGCCTTCGCCTTCTGGATCGGGTCTGAGCTGGTGCCTTGTAGCAGTATATCGGTCTTGAATGAGATGAAGTCCTGCTCATTGTCGGCGAGATACTGCTCCAGTTCCGCTGACGAATGGCTGCGGGCATACGAGTCGGGATCCTCACCCTCTGGAAACAGCACCACGCGCACGTTGAGCCCCTCGGCCAGCAGCAGGTCGATGCCTCGTAGGGAAGCTTTGATGCCTGCGGCATCGCTGTCGTATATCACCGTCACGTTCTCCGTGAAGCGGTGTATAAGGCGTATCTGCCCCTCGGTGAGTGATGTGCCGGAGCTCGCCACCACATTCTCCACACCGCTCTGATGCATCGAGATCACGTCCATGTAGCCCTCGACGAGGATACATCTGTCGTTGCGCACGATCGACTGCTTGGCCTGATACAGGCCGTAGAGCTCACGGCTCTTGCTGTAGATGATCGACTCGGGGGAGTTGACATATTTGGCCACATCCTTCGATGTGCGCATCGTGCGGCCGCCGAATGCCACCACCTTACCCGATACCGACAGCACCGGGAAGATCACGCGTCCGCGGAATCGGTCGGTCACCGTGCCGCGATCCGTGCGGTAGCAGAGACCGGTGTCTACGAGATACTTTTCGGTGAATCCCTTGGAGATGGCGGTGGAGTAGAGATCGTCGCGCTTCTCGGCCGAGTAGCCCAGATGGAAGCGGTCGATCATAGCCTGCGACAGTCCGCGTTCGCGCAGATATGCCAGAGCTATGTTGCGCCCGTCGTCAGTGTCGCGCAGATTGTGCTCGAAGTGCTGCATCGCGAAATCGTTGACCGCAAGCATACTCTCGCGGTCATTTTCAGCCTGACGCTCGGCTTCGCTCAGCTCGCGCTCCTTGATCTCGATATTATACTTCTTGGCGAGATACTTCAGAGCCTCGTAATACGACAGTTGCTCCAGCTCCATAAGAAAGTTGATGGGACTGCCACCCTTACCGCAGCTGAAGCATTTGCAGATACCCTTCGACTTCGATACCGAAAACGAAGGCGTACGCTCATTGTGAAACGGACACAGACCAATATAGTTGGCTCCGCGGCGCTTCAGATGTACGAAGTCGCTCACCACCTCCACTATGTCGGCGGCGTCGAGTATTCGCTGTACTGTCTCACGGTCTATTCTCTGCATACTATTACAAAGATAATATTTTTATACGACCCGCGAAAAACATTTTTGCACGACGGTTTGTTAATAATTATGACCGGACGAAACAACCGGATTCTCTCAGGATTATCTATTAAAACAATTAACTTTCCCTATAAAACTTAACTTAATTACTATTCTTATGAACACAGCTCCTCTTCAAGGTATCAAAGTAGTTGACTTCACAGAAGTCCAGTCAGGTCCTTCATGTACACAGATGCTCGCGTGGCTCGGCGCCGACGTAATCAAAATCGAACGTCCCGGTGTCGGCGATGCCACACGTAAAGAACTTCAGTTCAACCCCGACCTGCCAAGCTACTATTACCTCCAGCTCAACTCCGGTAAGAAATCTCTTACCCTCGACGCCAAAACACCCGACGGCAAGGAAGTTTTGACAAAACTTATCAAAGAATGCGACATCTTTGTCGAGAACCTCCACCCGGGTGCTATGGACAAGCTCGGTTTCAGCTGGGAGGTGGTTCATGAGCTCAATCCCCGTTGTATCTACGGTACCATCAAAGGATTCCCTCTCTCGTCGAAGTACAAAGATCTTAAGGCCTATGAGCCTATTGCACAGGTTACTGCCGCTGCCGCATCCACTACCGGATGGTACGATGGCCAGTACAACATTCCTACCCAGAGCGGCGCAGCTCTCGGTGACTCCAACACCGGTATGCACCTGCTCATCGGCCTGCTCGCAGCAGTAGTTCAGCGCGAAAAGACGGGCGAAGGCTGCTACGTATATCAGTCGATGCACAACGCCTGCCTCAACCTCTGCCGTATCAAGACCCGCGACCAGCTCACGCTCGACAAGATCGGTTATCTTACCCAGTTCCCCCAGTACCCCAACGGCAAGTTTGGCGACTGCGTGCCCCGTTCAGGCAATATCGAAGGCGGCGGCGTGCTCGGCTGGACCTACAAGTGTAAGCCCGCCGGCGGTCTTGACTCCGAAGTCGACGCCAACAACTACGTATACATCATCCTCCAGCGTGGCGAGAAAGACTTCGAACTCGCTTGCAAGGCATTCGGTTTCGAGGACTGGCTTACCAACCCCGACTTCAACACCGCTGACGCCCGCGACCGCAACAAGCAGGCCATCTACGAACGTATCGGTGCATGGTGCGCCGACAAGACCAAATATGAAGTCACCGACATCCTTTCGCCCGCCGGTGTACCTGTAGGTCCTGTCCTCTCCACCAAGGAAATGATGAGCGACGAATCGCTTTACGACGGCAATACCCTCGTCCGTATCAATCAGGGCGGCGAGATCGGCGAGTTCGTCACTGTAGGTTGCCCCTTCACCATGTCCAACTTCCAGCCTGAATACACTCCCGCTCCTACCCTCGGCGGCAATACTGAAGAGGTGCTCACATCCCTCGGCTACACCGCCGCGCAGCAGGCCGAAATGAAGGCCAACGGTACCACGGCTCCTCTGCCCAAGACCGCTCCCGCCGCTACGACTACTACTTCAACTACAGCAGCCAAATAATACATCCATTCACCAACGGTTTATGAGTTTATCGCGTGATAAACTCATAAACCTTAATAAAACACACATCCAACTCATAACTACAAAATTCAACACTTATGGCAACAAACACTACCTCCGCAACCACCCCTGCCACCGATGCTCCCAAGTTTCCCGAGCAGGTGACCGGTATGTATATTCTGGCTGAATCACTCCATCGTCTCGGCCTCGACACCGTATATGGTCTTGTAGGCATTCCCGTGACAGAGGCCGCCTACGCTATGCAGAAGATCGGCATGAAGTTTGTCGGTTTCCGCCACGAGCAGCAGGCCGGCATGGCTGCCGCTACCCACGGCTTCCTCACTAAGAAGCCCGGCGTCCTCCTCACCGTATCGTCGCTCGGTATGATGAACGGTCTTACAGCCACGGCCAACGCCACCGTCAACTGCTATCCTATGATTCAGATTTCCGGCGCTTCCGATCCTACTATGGTGGATATGAACGTCGGTACCTACGAGCAGCTCGACCAGTTCAATACTGCAAAGCCCTTCGTGAAAGCAGCCTTCCGCTGCAGCCACGCCAAAGATATTCCTTCGGCAGTAGCCCGTGCCTACCGTGCAGCTATCAGCGGCCGTCCCGGCGGTGTATATATTGATATGACCACACCCGCCCTCGGCGAGGTGATGAATGCAGCCGATGCCGAAGCCCTCTTCTATTCGCCCGTCGATCTCTACAGCGAGACAGCCCCCAACCAGGCATCCGTGGATCGCGCCGTCGAATTGCTATCCAACGCCAAGCGTCCCGCAATCCTTCTCGGTAAGGGTGCCTCCTACGCTCAGGTCGACGATAAGATCAAGACACTCGTCGAGGCATACAATATTCCTTATCTCCCCATGTCGATGGCCAAGGGTCTGATGCCCGATGCCGGTCCTCTCTCCGCCCTTTCGTGCCGCTCTATGATTATGGAGCAGGCCGATGTAGTGATGGTGATCGGTGCCCGTATCAACTGGATGCTCTCCTTCGGCCGCGGCAAGTGGAACAAGGACGTGAAATTTATCCAGCTCGACGTAGAGCCACAGGAAATCGACCGCAATGTGCCCGTAGCTGCGCCCGTAGTAGGCGACATGGGTCTCTCGCTCGACGCTATCCTCGCCGGTATGAAGGGCAAGACTATGCAGACAGATCCTACCTGGATTCCCGCTCTGCAGGCTCACACCAAAGAGGAGAACACCAAGTTTGCGGCCCGACTTTCCACAGCCGCCACTGCTACTCCTATGAATCACTGGAGCGCGCTTAGCGCTATCAAGCCTATCCTCGAATCCAACCCCGACGTAATCCTCGTCAACGAAGGCGCCAACACTCTCGACGATACCCGTGATGCTGTCGATATGGCTCTCCCGCGTCATCGTGTCGACTGTGCGTCGTGGTCAATCATGGGCATGGGCATGGGCTCTACAGTGGGCGCTGCCGTATCCACCGGCAAGAGCGTAGTGGCTATCGAAGGCGACTCCGCATTCGGCTTCTCCGGTATGGACTTCAGCACCATCTGCCGCTACAACTTGCCTTGTACGGTAGTGATATTCAATAATGGCGGTATCTACAACGGTATCGGTGTCAACCCCGGCGGTGGCGATGACCCCGCTCCTACCACACTCGATATCCACGCCCGCTACGACAAACTCGGCGACGCATTCGGCGCCACTACATACTACGTGACCACACCTGCCGAACTTACCAGTGCTCTCACCGAGGCCATCGCTTCGAAGAAACCTTGTCTGATCGACGTACAGCTCGCCGACGACGCCGGTAAGGAAAGCGGCCACATCGGTTACCTCAATCCTACCCCGCTTATCGACTACACCGTATAATTTAAGGCGCGACAAGCATTAACCCGATTTCCCTCGTCCGGCTCCGTTGAGCCGGGCGACGGAAATTACAGAAATTACTTTCACAAGATACATTAACCCCCTTAATCGTTACAACTATGGGTTTATCACACGTCATCCTTTATGCAATCGTGCCTATTATCGTGGTGATGCTCGCCGGATTCATTTCGGGCAAGAAGGGCGCTTTCACCGGCGACGATGCAAAGAAGTTTAATAAGGTCGTGCTCGACTTCGCATTGCCGGCAGCCTTATTTGTATCAATCGTACAGGCT
>JAIDTT010000019.1 GCA_029060545.1 Paramuribaculum sp.
TTGTGTTTAAGATTGCGCCGCTTGATTTTGAGGGTGGCGGAGGCAGGCGCCGGCGGCGCTGTAGCCTCCGATCCCGGGCTAACGCAGTGGCATCCATCGGACGGGTCGGACTTTTCGGACGAGTCGGCGGGATGTTGCGGTCGTTTGTGGATGCAAAGTTAAGGCCGGTTTTGGCCGGCCAACACATATTTTTAAAAAAAATTTGGGTGGAAAAAAGGAAACGACTGCAGGGCCGGAAGGCGATGCAGTCGTTTTGCTATGGGGATATCAGTGCGGGATTATTCCTGATATTTCTTTACGATGACGGTGGCGTTGTGGCCGCCGAAGCCGAAGGCGTTGGAGAGGGCTGCGCGTACGGTGCGCTGCTGTGCCTTGTTGAAGGTGAAGTTGAGGTTGTAGTCGATGTTTTCATCGTCGTCGCCTTCTTCGTGGTTGATTGTGGGAGGCACGATGTCTTCCTGCACGGCTTTGATACTGAAGAGGGCTTCGAGTGCACCGGTGGCACCAAGGAGGTGACCGGTCATGGACTTGGTGGAGCTGATGTTGAGCTTATATGCTGCATCGCCGAAGAGCTCTACGATGGCTTTCACCTCGCTCACGTCGCCTACGGGGGTGGAGGTGCCGTGAACGTTGATATAGTCGATGTCCTCGGGTTTCATATTGGCATCTTCGAGCGCCATCTTCATGGCGAGTTTGGCACCGAGACCTTCGGGATGAGTAGCTGTGAGATGGTGTGCGTCGGCCGACATACCGCCACCTACTACTTCGGCATATATCTTAGCTCCACGGGCTTTGGCGTGCTCAAGTTCTTCAAGGATGAGCACTGCTGAGCCTTCGCCCATCACGAAGCCGTCGCGCGACTTGGAGAAGGGACGTGAAGCTGTGGCGGGGCTGTCGTTGCGAGTGGAGAGGGCGTGCATGGAGTTGAAGCCACCTACGCCGGCCGGGAAGATGGCTGCTTCAGCACCACCGGTAACAAACACGTCGGCTTTGCCGAGGCGGATATAGTTGAATGCATCGATAATGGCGTTGTTGGATGATGCGCAAGCGGAAACTACGCCATAGTTGGGGCCATGATAGCCGTATTCCATGGAGATGTGACCCGATGCGATGTCGGCGATCATTTTGGGAATGAAGAAAGGATTGTATTTGGGACCTTTCTCTTTGTTGACCTCGTAGTATCCGGCTTCTTCCTCGAAGGTGTGCAGACCACCGATACCGGCGGCTACGATTACGCCGACGCGGTTGCGATCGAGATTCTCGGCTTCCTCGATACCGCTGTCGGCCACGGCCTGCTTGGCAGCCACGAGTGCATACTGGGCATAGAGGTCAAGCTGACGAACTTTACGGCGATCGGGGATATACTCAGCTACGTTGAAGTCTTTCACTTCGCAGGCAAACTGAGTCTTGAACAGAGAAGCGTCGAAATGGGTGATAGGACCTGCGCCACTCTTACCGGCTTTGGCTGCCTCCCAAGTGGATGCAACGTCGTGGCCGAGAGGTGTGATGGCACCAAGACCTGTCACTACTACTCTTTTTAATTCCATCTTATAATATTATGCGGATAATATGGTAGAGATTCGTAAAAAAATTGAGGAGGGAGATTGAAGGGAGTTGAGCTTGATTAAGCCTGGTTGGCTTCGATAAATGCGATAGCGTCGCCTACAGACTCGATTTCGTTGGCTTTTTCGTCAGGGATAGTGATGTTGAATTCCTTTTCGAATTCCATGATCAGCTCTACGGTGTCAAGGCTGTCAGCGCCGAGGTCGGTAGTAAACTTTGCGGTTTCGGTGATTTCGTTTTCGTCTACACCAAGTTTGTCAACGATGATAGCTTTTACACGATTTGCAACTTCTGACATAGTCTAAGATTTTATGTGAGTAAATAAATTAATTTGCGGTGCAAAGTAACAAATTTTAATACAAATATTCAAACATTCGGGCTATAAAGTTTTTAGTGACAGGCTCAATTTATGTTAACGAGGCTCGATTTCGGCCTCCGGGACGGGATGGGGAGCAAACTATCGGGCAGGAATCGTTGTTGATAGTGATGAGACGGGCTAAGTCCCGTCGGTATAATTCGGTATCAACTATTATTCAAATTCTCATAATCAATTTTTTCAGGACATGAAACTACATCATCTTCCCGTAGCTCTATCGGCAATCGGCCTCGCTCTGTGCGGCTGCCAGACCACGACCTCCGACAACAATAACTCGACACAATCGCTCCCCGAGGGCGTCAGCTCCATGGAATTCACTCAGGATCTGATAAGCGGGGAGAGATACTACGAAGTCAATGACCCCGACATCGACGGCGGAAGATACTTCATAACTCTGAGCTGCAATATACAATGGCCGCGCGAGCTTGGCGACTACGATCTCAAGCCGCTGCAGGACTCGATAGTGGCTACTCTCTCGATGAAAGGCGCCACTACGCTTCCGGATGCGATAGACAAATATCTGTCGGATCTGACGGCATGGGAAACTGAGGCTACACGCATCGATGCACTACCTGACTCTACAGGCGCGGAGGTGCGCCCCAATGAGTTCTACGCCAAGACGGACATAAGCATCACGGAAGTGACGGACAGCTATATCACGGTGAACCGCTACTGGGAACAGTATAGCGGAGGTGCTCACCCGATGTATGCTTCATCGGCTTTCACTTACGCTTATACGCTGGGGCGGGTGATGTCGTTCGACCAGTTGTTTAAGGCCAACAGCGAGAGTGTGGTGCTACCGGTAGTGATAGCTGAGATAGCACGTGCCAACGGCTTCAGTTCCACGGAGCAACTGGAGCAGAGCCTTGTAACGGACCGGATTCCGCTGACTACGAATGTAAGCGTCCGCGAGGGATTGCTGGTGTTCCACTACAATTCCGACGAGATACTCCCCTTCAGCTACGGTTCGATCGATGCCGAAGTATCGCCCTACGAGGTGCGCGACGCGCTAACTCCCGAGGCTGTAAAATTCTTCGGAATGGATCAATAGAACTTACGGATACCCATCACCTCGCGTGCTTCGCTTAGTGTGCGTGCTGCCCGCTCGCGTGCCTTCTCGGCACCTTCGCGCAGCACGCGCCCTATATATGCGTCGTCGCCGGAGATCGCCTGTATGCGCTCGCGTATGGGTGCGGTGAGCGCCACGAGGTCTTCGGCAAGCTGCTTCTTGAGGTCGCCATAGCGTATGGAGCAGTCGGCGTATGCCTTGCGGAAGTGCTCTACGGTGTCGGGGGTAGAGGCGAGTTCCATGAGCGAGAAGAGGTTGGCGATGGGCTGTGTGGGTTCGGAATTGGGCTCGGTGGGGCCCTGGTCGGTGACGGCGCGCATCACTTTCTTGCGCAGAGTCTTCTCGTCGTCGATGAGATAGATGCAATTGCCTTCGCTCTTGCCCATCTTACCTGATCCGTCGAGACCGGGCACCTTGACGGGCTTGCCGCCGAAGTCGAAGTTGTAGGGCTCGGGGAAGAGTTCGACGCCGTAGAAGTTGTTGAAGCGGCGTGCGAAGCGGCGTGTGAGCTCGAGATGCTGCTCCTGATCCTTGCCGACAGGTACTTTCTGCGCTTTCTGAATGAGGATGTCGACGGCCATAAGGGTAGGATAGGTGAGCAGGCCGGCATTGACGCGCTTGGAGGTGGACTCATTGCCGATGATTTCCGACTCGATATTGTCGCTGTCGGAGTGGATACCGAGTGCCTTGCGGGCTTTGTCCTTGAAGGATGCGGTGCGCATGAGTTCGCCGATGCCGACGTGCATATTGAGGAGGAGATATAGCTCCGACACTTCGGGGACATCGCTCTGCACGAAGATCGTAGACTTCTCGGGATCGATACCGGCGGCGAGATATTCGGTGACGATGCTGCGCACATTGGCATGAAGGGCAGCAGGGTCGGGAGCGGTGGTGAGCGCGTGGAGGTCGGCTACGAAAAAGAGATTTTCGTATTTGTCGTCCTGCTGCATGCGCACGAATTTGCTCAATGCGCCGAAATAATTGCCTATATGCAGATTGCCGGTGGCACGGATGCCGCTCAGCACGATTTCTTTTTCTTTCTTTTCTTCCATTGTATATATTTTATTTCATTTTAATCAGAAACGATAGCCGAGTACGGCGTTGACCGACAGGTTGTGGACGCGCGGATTGACCACGCCGGTTTTGCGCGCCGAGTTCTTGAATCCGTATTGGAGCTGGCCGCCCACGAGCAGATGCGGGCCGAAATTGAGCGATGTGGCGATATGCACGCCGATGTCGCCGCGGTTATACACATTAATAAAGGTGGCGCCGGAGTGGTAATAGTCGGTGGTAAGGTTCTCGCGCTCAGTGACAAGTTCGCCCATAGCGTTGATCTCGCCACGGAATATCTTCTGCTTCTGACGTCCACCGAGGCCATAGGAGTAGTACAGGCCGGCGTCGATATTCCAGCGCACGGAGCGGTCGACATTGAAGCGAAGGCTCACAAATACGGGCACTGTGACCCTGTATATAATATTGTCGATGTATGCGGCGCTGATTCCTTCGGAGTCGGCTTGACCGTAGACGAGCATATCGGTGTCGTAGTTGGTGACGGAGAAGTCGATAGCCGTGCCGAGGCCGAGATATTCGCGCAGACCGAACACGGCACGTCCGCCGAGGCCGAAGTTGCCCCCCATATTGACGTTGAGGTTCTCGATCTGCGGAAACAGTTTGCAATAGTTCTGCGTCACGGAGCCACCGCCGCCGAGAGCGTGGACGTCAACTTCGATAAAGCGCGATGCGGGAGCGGTGTCGAGCTTCAGATCGCCTGCGCTGGCCGATGTGAGAGCCCCGGCGAGTGCGACGACGGATGTAGCGATAATCTTCAGTGCTTTCATATTCGCGAATTTTCCCCCAAAGGTAAGAATTTTTGCCGACATCACGCCAAACCGCGCAAATTTGAACTAAATTTGTATCCGTTATGGCAGTAGACGCAGCACGTATTCCCAACATCACAGAATTTATACTCCGGGCATCGCCGGTGAGCCAGGCTACCATCGCCAGACTGGCTTCGCTGATGGAGCGGAAAACATTTCCACGCCGGCACATCTTAATCCGCGAGGGGTTTGCCGACGGCAAAGTATGGTTTGTGGAGAATGGCGCGACCAGGAGCTACTGGCTCGTCGACGGCCGGGAGGTGACCACATCATTCTCAGTGGCCGGGTGTGTGGTGTTCAGTATGGATGAGGTATACTACTCGCTGCCAAGCAAGGAATACGTAGAAAGTATTGTAGCTATAGAAGCATTCAGCGTGGGCGTAGGGCAGCTGATGCAGCTGGTGAGCACCGATATAGAGCTTGCCAACTGGTGGAGGGTGATTCACCAGAACGAATATCGCAGGCTGCACCGGTCGCACAAGGAACGCCTCACGCTCGGCGCCTCCGAGCGCTACGAAGCCTTCCGCAGCCAGTTTCCGCAGATATGCGCCTGCGCGCGTCTGGCCGACATAGCATCTTATCTCGGACTCACGCCCGCCACGCTGAGCCGCATCCGTGGAGGAAAATGAATGATTTTTTGATGTAGGTCAATTTTTTTGAGCGACGGATGCATTAACTTTGCACCTATGAATCAGACAGCACCACAGCATCGCTATGAGATACTCGACGGCCTGCGCGGCGTGGCCGCCCTTATGGTCATCCTCTACCACTTCGGCGAAGGATTCGCCACAAGCCCGGTGGATCAATTTATGAATCACGGCTATCTGGCCGTAGACTTCTTCTTTGTGCTCTCGGGCTTCGTGATCGGCTACGCCTACGATGGGCGTATGGCTTCGGGGCGCCTCTCGGCCGGCGGCTTCATGCTGCGGCGCGTGATCCGACTGCATCCGATGGTAATACTGAGCGTGGTGCTCGGCGCCGTGGCCTACATCATCCAAGGCTGCGTGCAGTGGGACGGCACTCCTGTACCACTCCCCTATCTAATCGGGGCGCTGGCATTGGGTCTGTTTCTCATACCCACGCTACCTGCGGCCGGAGTAGAGGTGAGGGGCAACGGTGAGATGTTTCCGCTCAACGGCCCCAGTTGGTCACTCTTCTTTGAATATATCGGCAGTATCCTGTATGCGGTGTGGCTCAATAGGCTCGGGCGGCGCGCACTTGCGGTGGTGACCGCGCTATCAGGAATGGGTCTGGCAGCTATTCTGATTGGTAATCTGTCGGGGTACTATCATCTCGGCGTGGGCTGGACTATGGCCGACTACGGGTTCATCGGCGGCTTCCTCCGACTTTCGTTCTCCTTCTCGGCGGGTCTGCTTATGTCGCGCTGCATCCGTCCGCGCGAGATCCGCGGAGCGTTCTGGATCTGCTCGGCGCTGATAGTAGCCTTACTGAGCGTGCCATACGTCACGCCCGACGGAGCTCCGTCGGTGCTCAACGCTATCTACGACGGCATCTGCACTCTGCTGGTTTTTCCGGCAATAGTATGGATCGGTGCCTGCGGGCGCACCACCGACCGCGCGTCGACCGCTACCTGCGCGATACTCGGCGAACTTTCCTATCCGGTATATATCGTCCACTACCCGCTTATGTACCTATTCTACAGCTGGCTGTGGACCGGCGGCTACGGTTTCAATGAGGCATGGCCGGTATGCATCGGCATCTTCGCAGCCATACTCATACTCGCATGGACTGCGATGCGCTACTACGACACACCGGTGCGCGCATACCTAACCCGCCGCCTCACGGCGAGCCGCAAATGACGCGCCACGCATATTTATAAAAATAAAGCCATCTCTTATCTAAATTTATTTGGTGGAATCGGCTGATTTCACTACCTTTGCAGACCGATTTTATCCAAATCAATCACCCCGACCGAGCGTCAGGGGTGCCTTTGGCCGGGCATCACTGTGCGTAAAGTCAAAATTAATTAACCAATAACCAATTAATTACAAAGTGGATACTTTAAGCTACAAAACCCTTACTCCCAACGCTCAGAGCGTTGACCATCAGTGGGTGCTTATCGATGCCACCGGTCAGCATCTCGGCCGCCTTTGCTCTAAGGTAGCCAAGATCCTCCGCGGCAAGAATAAGCCCACCTACTCCCCCAACGTAGAGTGCGGCGATAACGTGATTATCGTCAACGCCGACAAAGTAGTGCTCACCGGCAAGAAAATGACTGACCGCGTGTACTACACATTCTCGGGCTATCCCGGCGGCCAGCGCCAGCTCTCGCCCGAAGTGCTCATGAAGAAGTCGTTCAACAAGCACATCAAACCCGGCATGCATCCCCTCTTTATCAAGGTGATGAAAGGTATGCTTCCCAAGAACCGTCTTGGCCGCAAGCTTATCGAAAACATGCACGTGTACAATGGTCCCGAACATCCCCACCAGGCTCAGGAACCCGTAGTAATTGACATCAACAAAATTAAATAATGCCCGGAAGTATGGAAACAGTAAATGCAGTAGGCCGTCGTAAGGCCGCCGTAGCCCGCGTGATCGTAAAAGAAGGCACCGGCGCTATCACCATCAACAAGCGTTCGCTCGAAGTATACTTCCCCTCGTCGATCCTCCAGTATATCGTGAAGCAGCCTCTCAACACTCTTGAAGTTGCCGGCAAATACGATATCCACGTAAACCTCGACGGCGGCGGTTACAAGGGTCAGGCAGAAGCTCTCCGTCTGGCTATCGCTCGCGCTCTGGTGAAAATCAATCCCGAGGACAAACATGCCCTCCGCGTTGAAGGCTTCATGACCCGTGACCCCCGTTCTGTTGAACGTAAGAAACCCGGTCAGCCCAAAGCCCGCAAACGCTTCCAGTTCTCCAAGCGTTAATATCCGCTTCTTCCCGGCCAGCAGCCTGAGCGTAGCATCAGCAGCGTGAGGCAAAGCAGCCAACCAAATATCTGTTTAGTATCTAAACTTTGCAGATGGATACAGATTCCCTACCGCAAAGTTGCAATGCTGAAAAAAATCGACAAGAACGTAAACAATCAATTCAACAAAACAAATGTCAACACCCACATTCGAACAATTCGTAGAAGCAGGATGCCACTTCGGTCACCTCAAACGTAAATGGAATCCTGCCATGGCTCCTTATATCTTTATGGAGCGTAACGGTATCCACATAATCGACCTCTACAAGACAGCTGCGAAGCTCGACGAGGCCGCTGCCGCTCTCAAGAGCATCGCCAAGTCGGGCAAGAAAGTGCTCTTCGTGGCAACCAAAAAACAGGCCAAACAAGTTACCGCTGACAAGGCTCAGTCTGTAGGTATGCCCTACGTGATCGAGCGTTGGCCCGGTGGTATGCTCACCAACTTCCCCACCATCCGCAAAGCCGTGAAGAAGATGACCGGTATCGACAAGATGATCTCCGACGGTACCTTTGACAATCTCTCGAAGCGCGAAAAGCTGCAGGTGACCCGTCAGCGTGCCAAACTCGAAAAGAACCTTGGCTCTATCGCCGACCTCAACCGTCTGCCCTCTGCACTCTTCGTAGTAGACGTACTCAAAGAGCGCATCGCTGTGGCTGAAGCCAATCGTCTCGGTATCCCCGTATTTGCAATGGTCGACACCAACTCCGATCCCTCCAATGTAGACTTCGTGATCCCCTGCAACGACGACGCTTCCAAGTCGATCGATCTCGTGCTCTCTACCGTGTGCGACGCTATCGCCGAAGGTCTCGCAGAGCGCAAGGTAGAGAAGGAAGACGCTCCCGCTGCTGAAGCCGGCGAAGCTGCTCCCCGTCGCGAACGTCGTCGCGTAAGCCGCGTTGCACGTCAGGAAGCTGCCGAAGAGGCTCCCGCTACCGAAGCTCCCGCAGCAGAAGCTGAAGCACCTGCCGCAGAATAATCAAAGAGGGCTCTCAATCAATAATCATTTTCTCTAACCCAGACACAAAATTATTACCTATATGGCAGTAACAATGGCAGAAATCACCAAGCTGCGCCACCTCACAAGCGCAGGCTTGATGGATTGCAAGAAAGCCCTTGCCGAGACCAACGGCGACATCGAAGCCGCTGTAGAAATTCTCCGCAAGAAAGGTCAGGCTGTAGCCGCCAAGCGTGAAGACCGTCAGGCTTCCGAAGGTTGCGTGCTCGCCGCTCACGAAGGTAACTTCGCTGCGATCGTAGCCCTCAAATGCGAAACTGACTTCGTAGCCAAAAACGCCGGATTCGTTGGCCTCACCAAGCAGATCCTCGAAGAGGCCATGAAGGCTAAGCCCACATCGGTCGAGGAGCTCAAGGCTCTCGTAGTAAACGGCCAGACCATCGCCGACCTCATCGTAGAGGAAAGCGGCAAGACCGGCGAAAAGATGGAGCTCGGCGACTATCAGACCGTAACCGCTCCCTCCACCACTTCCTACAACCACCAGGGCAACAAGCTCGCCACTATCGTGGGCTTCAACCTTGAAGGTGTAGACTATCAGGTAGCCCGCGACGTGGCTATGCAGGTGGCTTCGATGAATCCCGTGGCTGTGAACCGCGAAAGCGTTCCCCAGTCGGTTAAGGATTCCGAATACAATGTAGCCGTAGAAAAGACCAAGGAAGAGCAGGTGAAGAAAGCTGTGGAAGCAGCCCTCAAGAAAGCCGGCATCAACCCCACCCACGTTGACTCCGAAGCTCACATCGAGTCAAATATGGCCAAGGGATGGATCACCGAAGAGGAAGCTCAGAAGGCTCGCGAAATCATCAAGACTACTTCAGAAGCCAAGGCTGCTAACCTCCCCGAACAGATGATTCAGAACATCGCTCAGGGTCGTCTCAACAAGTTCTTCAAGGAATCTTGCCTCGTAGAGCAGGAATTCGTAAAGGATTCGTCGCTCACCATCGGCCAGTACCTTGAGCAGGCTCAGAAGGGTCTCGTAGCTGTTGAGTTCAAGCGCGTCAACCTCAACGAGGACTAATCCGGGATTCCAAATCCCATTCAATAATAAAGCCGGGCTTTTCAGTCCGGCTTTTATTATTGGCTTATAAAGTAAGACGCTACTATTCGTTGGGACGGGTGGGGCGCAACTTGTCTTTGATCTCAGCAAAGATATCATCGATATTGCCGGAACCCTTCACACCATAGTATTTGCCTTCGCGGGTATAGAAGTCGCGCAGAGGAGCCGTCTGATTGTGGTACACATCAAGACGTGACTTTATAGTCTCGGGATTATCGTCGGAGCGGCCGCTGTCGGCGCCGCGCTTGATCAGACGGTCGATAAGCTCTTCTTCGGGCACTTCGAGCCCTACTACTGCGTGAACCTTCGAACCACGCTTGCCGAGCATCTCGTTGAGCGCCTCGGCCTGCTGGATGGTGCGGGGGAATCCATCGAATATCACGCCATTGGCTGTCTGCGGATTATTAGCGAGGGTATCATCGAGGATATCGATCATGAGCTGATCGGGGATGAGATTTCCTTTTGAGATATATGAGTCGGCGATCTTGCCTAACTCAGTGCCGCGGGCGATATGGTCGCGGAGGAGTTCGCCCGTGGAAATGTGGTAGAGTCCATACTCGTCGATGAGTCGGGCGCTTTGAGTGCCTTTGCCACTGCCGGGGGCTCCGAATACAACTAAATTATACATAATTTTCCGGTCGAGGATGGTTAAAACGAAACGGGATACGTCTATCAATTATGCTCGGGATTGAGCACCCAGATATCAGGGAGGTTGCGGGCCAGACCGTCAAGATCGAGGCCGTAACCGATGATGAAGTCGGTGGGTATCTCGAAGCCTACATAGTCGGGATTGACCTCAGTCTTCAGCGACTCGGGTTTGAAAAGCAGAGTGGCTATCTTCACATCGGCCGGATTCTGCTTCTTCAGATCAGTCACAAGGTTGGCGATGGTCTTACCGGTATCCACTATATCTTCAATCACGATCACAGTGCGGCCGGAGATATCTTCCGAGAGACCAATCACTTCTTTCACCACGCCTGTGCTCGAAGTACCTTCGTAGCTTTTCAGACGGATAAACGAGATTTCGGCATCGGGCAGATCCACTGCGCGAAAAAGATCGGAAGCGAATGCGAATGCTCCGTTGAGCACACACAGGAAGAGCGGACGCTTGCCACGGCAATCTTCCGTGATACGGTCGGCAAGCTCCCGGATTCGGGCCTGTATAGTTGCACTATCGAGATAGGGTACGAAATTCAGTCCTTTATAGCTTACTTGTTTCATAACTTATGGATATTACAACTACAAAATTAAGAAAAAAAGTATATCGGAGGCAAAAGATTTTTTTATAATTTTGTAAATGCTATAATATTACCCTTCGCACAGAGATGAAATTATTTGTCAACGACGACATACGAGCAATTGAGCTAAAGACTCTTAGCAGCGAATCTATCACAGAGCGCACCCTTATAGAG
>JAIDTT010000002.1 GCA_029060545.1 Paramuribaculum sp.
CTGGCGCCACAGCTCGAGGTTGGAGAAGAGGCGTCGGAGTTCGGGTGGCAGGGGCTCGCCGAGGAATTGTCGGAAGTAATATGTATGTGGCATAGTATTTTGTGCTGTGTGTGATAACGGGCTATCTGCGGCGTTGCTTTCGGCTTCGGTCTCGGTCACATACTCCTTTCGTATGCTCCCATCGACCTCAGCCTCAGCGCCTACCATCTAACCCGTTCTGACGCACAGCACCGGGAACTTGCTTGACCGGTGATGTGCGATTGAGTATTAGGGCTAACGCTGTGGCATCCATCGGACGGGTCGGACTTGGCGGACGGTTCGGAGGGATGTTGCGGTGGTTTGTGGGTGCAAAGTTAATGGTGGTTTGGGGTGGGGGAACACATGTTTTTACTGTAGAGGGATGGGGCGACGGTAAATTTCGGGTATGATTTTGATGGTATGTGGCTGATGGCGTGATGGATGTGATATGAAATTTTACCGCACTGTGCTAACGCAGTGGCATCTATTATAAAAATGAGCACACACTGGATCGATATGTGGGCTTGGATAGGCCGGATTAGCGATTTTTTCATTAACTTTGAAGCCTAATTATTAAGACTTCATACTATTTAGCAAATGAGAAAGTGGAAACCGGAGGACAGCGCCGAGCTTTACAATATCAATGGCTGGGGCCTCAACTACTTTTCGGTCAACGATAAAGGCCATGTTACGGTAACTCCCCGGCAGGGGTATGCATCGGTGGATTTGAAAGAGTTGATGGACGAATTGCAGGTACGCGACGTGTCATCGCCCGTGCTTCTGCGCTTCCCAGATATTCTCGACAATCGTATCGAGAAGATATCCAACTGTTTCAAGAAGGCCTCCCAACAGTATGACTACAAGGGCGAGAACTTTGTGATTTACCCCATAAAAGTGAATCAGATGCGTCCGGTAGTGGAGGAGCTTGTGAGCCACGGCCGTAAGTTCAATATCGGTCTTGAAGCCGGTTCCAAGCCCGAACTCCATGCCGTATTGGCTACCAATATTGCTGATAACGCGCTGATAATCTGCAATGGCTACAAAGATGAAAAATTCGTGGAGCTGGCACTGCTCGCGCAGAAGATGGGTCGCCGGATATTTCTCGTAGTAGAGAAGCTCAATGAACTCAAATTAATAGCTAAAGTAGCCAAACGCTTGAAGATTACTCCGAGCGTAGGCATCCGTATCAAACTTGCTTCGTCCGGCTCCGGTAAGTGGGAGGAGTCGGGTGGCGATCAGTCGAAATTCGGTCTCAATTCGAGCGAACTGCTCGAGGCTCTCGACTATCTCACCCGCTACAAGATGCAGGACTACCTGAAACTCATTCATTTCCACATCGGCAGCCAGGTCACTAAGATTCGCCGCATCAAGAATGCCCTCCGCGAGGCCGTGCAGTATTACGTGCAGCTGTCAAAGTCGGGATTCAATATCGATTTTGTGGATATTGGTGGCGGTCTCGGGGTAGACTATGATGGTACGCGCAATTCTTCATCGGAGAGTTCGATGAACTATTCGATCCAGGAGTATGCCAACGATGCCGTATCGGCCATCGTAGATGCCTGCACGAAAAATAATTTGCGTCAGCCCAACATCATCAATGAGAGTGGCCGATCGCTCACGGCTCATCATTCCGTCCTCGTACTTGAGGTGCTTGAGACGACCCGTCTGCCCGAGTGGAACGACAATGAGGACGTATCGCCCGAAGATCACGAGCTTACACGCGAGCTTTACAATATATGGGATAATCTCGATCAGTCGGGCCTCTTTGAAAGTTGGCACGATGCTTTGCAGATACGCGAGGAAGCTCTCGACCTCTTCAACCTCGGTCTGCTTGACCTTCGCACCCGTGCTCAGATCGAAAAGCTTTTCTGGTCTGTGGCACGCGAGGTCGGCGATATTGCCAAGGGCATGAAGCACCCCCCGGAGGAGTTGCGCAAGATTTCACGTATGCTCCCCGATAAGTACTTCTGCAACTTCTCGCTATTTCAGTCGCTTACCGACTCTTGGGCTATCGATCAGGTATTCCCGATCATCCCGCTCTCGCGTCTCGATGAGCGTCCCGATCGCACTTGTACGCTCCAGGATATCACGTGCGATTCCGACGGTAAGATCAATCACTTTATCACCAGCCACGGCATATCTTCGTCGCTTCCCGTTCACTCTCTCCGCGGTGCCGAGCCTTATTATATAGGTGTGTTCCTCGTCGGCGCATATCAGGAGATACTTGGCGATATGCACAATCTGTTTGGCGATACCAATGCCGTGCATATCAGTGTGTATAAGGATAATTATGAGATAGATAGGATAATTGATGGTGAGACCGTGGCCGATGTGCTCGACTACGTGCAGTTCAATCCGAAGAAACTTGTGCGTAATGTCGAAACGTGGGTGACCTCATCAATGAAGGCCGGTCATATCACTCCCGAGGAAGGCCGTGAATTTCTCTCTAATTATCGCTCAGGCCTATACGGCTACACATATCTTGAAAAGGACTAAAGCCGATGCCCCGCTTTTTCATGCATCTTGGCTATTGCGGTGCCCGGTTCCACGGGTGGCAGATACAGCCCCACGATAATTCCGTGCAGCAGACTATCGAAGAGGCGCTCGCCACCATTCTGCGCCATCCCGTGCCGATAGTAGGGGCGGGGCGCACCGATGCCGGAGTGAATGCACGCCGTATGGTTGCGCATTTTGATATGGCTGCTTCAGATGCGTATTGCGATGATCCCAATATGTTGGTAGGAAAACTCAATGCTCTGGTCGGAAAGGATATCGCCATATATCGGATAGAGCGCGTGGCCGACGATGCTCACGCACGCTTCGATGCCAAAAGCCGCACATATAGATATTACGCCCTTGAGGAGAAGTCGCCGTTTTTTCATCAGTTGGCGTGGAAAGCCTCGCGCGGGCTCGACTATGAGGCGATGAATCGCGCTGCTGCGATGCTCCTTGATACCGATGATTTCACCTCCTTTGCCAAACTGCATTCCGATGCCAAGACCAATATTTGTCGCGTTACTCATGCTCAATGGCATCGGTGCGATGAGCCGGGTGTGTGGTACTTCGAGATCACTGCCGACAGATTTTTGCGCAATATGGTAAGAGCCGTGGTCGGTACTCTCGTAGAGGTGGGGCGTGGCAAGTTGGATATTGACGGTTTCGCCGAGGTTATCCGTAAGGCTGACAGATGCAGTGCCGGCACATCAATGCCGGCACATGCCCTTTATCTTTGGAATGTAGAATATTAATCGCTTCTTTCTATCTGCGTACCACAGCGTAGGGGAGTGTCGTATTACCCACGAATACGTTGTAGGGCTGAAGGCCGTAGCGATCTTCGAGTGCCGGACCGCTGATAGCGGTGCCGTAGCTATATACGTCGTATCGGCTTCCACATTTCGGACAGTACATGATTCCGGCCTGTGTTGTCCCGGTTTCCCACTCTATTCTGACATTAGCCTTGCATTCCACCGGGCATGCGAGATCGTAGGCATAATAAGCGCCAATGGGGTCACATATCAGTACCACACCGCCGAATCCCGTAAATTCTGATTCTTTGTATGGATATCCGATCGGTAAGCGTTCCGACTTAATGAATACTTGCGACTGGCCCGGACCGGCTACTCCGTAGGTCGCCCATTCGCCTATGGTAGTAAATGCTATATTGACATTGACCGGCGGCAATCTGTGATTGTCGATTTTCTCGCACCCCGAGGTTGCGCAGAGTATGGATATTAAAGTCAACAATAGCGCAAAGCTACGCATGCGCATGGGTTTAGCTACCGAATAGAGTGGTGAACATTTCCGAGAACCTGTTGGCGGCCTCCTGAAGTTTGCCGCCTACCATCGGGCGGAGCATCATCGGAATCTCCACCTCAAGATCGGAATTTACTTTGGTCGTGGTTTCGCTCTCCGGAGCAAAATGAAGTGTGATAAAGAATGGTACAGGCGAATTCTCGGCCGAAAGTTTGAGGCGTTCGGGAGCTACCTTCTCGGTCACGGCAAATACGAGTTGGCCAACAGCGGGAGCATTGATGATGATTTTGTCGTCGGTGAATTTTACGTCACCGAGTCTCTCCTTCACTTCCTGAGGCATCGAATCGAGGCGCTCCTGAAATGATGACAGATTGCTTACTTTGTCGAATATCTGTTGTTGAGGCTGAGCCACAATGGCCGGCTTGCCGGAATATTTAGTCATATCGGGAAAGCAGTGTGTGAATTTATTTATTACGATAAAATCAGAGATCGTTGCCGATACCCCAGTTTGCGGGATCTTGACGCCACTGACGCAGGGTGTCCAGTTCGTCGGCCGTGATGAAGTTAGCTTCCAAAGCGGCTTCAAGCATCGCGTTGTAATTGCTGAGCGACACTACATCTACGTTGGCTTCCTTAAAGCGGTCGGCTGCAACGTGGAATCCGTAGTTGAAAATCGAAGTCATACCGAGCACTGTGCAGCCGGCACCGCGGATAGCTTCCACCGCTTTGAGCGAGCTTCCGCCGGTCGAAATAAGATCCTCGATGACTACCACTTTCTGGCCGGGAGTGAGATTTCCTTCGATGAGGTTCTCCAGTCCATGGTCTTTAGGAGTAGAGCGGACGTACACATAGGGCAGACCGAGGGTGTCGGCCACGAGGGCACCCATGGCGATGGCGCCGGTAGCCACGCCGGCTATTGCTTCGGGCATACCGTAATTTTCGAGAATCACACGACACATTTCAACCTTGATGAAGCTGCGGACGTCGGGGTACGACAGTGTTTTGCGATTGTCGGTATAGATGGGTGAATTCCAACCGGAGGCCCAGGTAAAAGGATGATCAGGCTGGAGCTTGATGGCGGAAATTTTGAGTAATTTTTCAGCTAAAAGACGGTCGACTTGCTTCATCGGACATATAGATTAAAGGGTGAAAATAGAGTTTGGCGGGTTTTCGGGCATTATACGACATCCTTTTGTCCCACACAAAAGTAACTATTTATATTGTCGCAAGCAAATCTGAATACACAAATCCGCCCAAATTGTTAAAAAATAATTTTCAAAATTATCGACCCGATTCCGAAATAAGTGACAGTATGTTGTCGTTCAGATCTTTGGATTCGAGTAGCGTTTCGATGGTCAGATGCATACGGTAGCGCCAGTAGTTGGCCGAATTAGCCGGATCATTGATTTGCTCCTCGCGAGGGTCGATACGTCGGAGCTTGCCGTCGATCGATAGCCAGTCCTGAAGCGGAAGGATGCAGAGCATGGCCGGCGAAGCAAGATGATCCGTAAGTATCTGACGGCAGATCCAGGGCTCGGCATAGCGGGGAGCATCACCTTCTTGATGCAACACATTATTATAATAGAGTTGCGTCATCGCCTCATTCTCCTCCCACCATTGACGTATACCGCCCATATCGTGGGTTGAGGTAGTGCATACAGATAGATATGGATAGCGCATCGGATTCGCGAACCTCTCATCCGGATTTTTCGGCATACGCTGAATTTCAAGCGAGAGAATCTGTAGCTTTGCCATCACATCTGCCACGCATGCGGGAATCATACCGAGGTCTTCCGCACAAGTCAGCATACGGGTGGCATCTATGATCGGGGGTAGCTTCCACATTGCCTTTTCATACCAGTACCGGTCGTTGCGGTGGTAGAAGAAGTCCTCGTACAGTCGGTCGAAACACCATTTCTGTTGCTCCGGCAGAGCACGATAGATATATGTACGCCTTCCTTCAATCCTGGGATGGTACATACCCTTCCGGTATGGATCCTCAATAAATAGTACCTGATCGATAAGTGCCAGCAGACCTTTGGCCATACGTTGGCTACGCTCTTCAGTTGATGTAGGAGCGAAATATGCCGCTACTTGGCGCTGTGTTGCAAATTCAGGCTTGAGTGTCAGTATATTGTCATGCTGTACGTCGAAGAAGGTATGACGTGCTTCTTCTGCAAGGTCGCCGAATAAGTCGCGCAGCATATCGGTGCGGATATACGGAGTAGTCATCAGCTCCAACTGGAAATGGAAGCCAAAACTGTCAGCCATCTCGGCCTGCGTAAGCGGAAGCGCCGAATTGAATACGCCGAGCAGACCGTGGATTGCGTGGAGCGGAATCTGCCATATACGGAAGAATCCGAGCACGTGGTCAATGCGGTATGCATCGAAGTATTGAGCCATCTTGCGGAAGCGATCCTTCCACCATGCAAAATTGTCGCGCGACATCTCCTCCCAGTTGTATGTGGGGAATCCCCAGTTTTGTCCGATTTCAGCGAACGCATCCGGCGGAGCACCGGCAGTAGCATCGAGATTGAACAACTGCGGATAAAGCCACGCATCTACGCTCCGGCTCGATATTCCGATCGGGATGTCGCCTTTTATGGCTATGCCAAGCGAATGCGCATAGTCGCGAGCTTCGCGTAGTTGCCTGTCAAGATGATACTGAAGGAAGTAGATATAATTTATCTCTGATTCGTTGTGACTGATAAACTTGGCGATGCGGCTCGGTACGTAAATGGCATACTCTTCCCAATCGCGTGTCGATGCTGTGCGATAGCGGTCGCGAAGAGCACAGAAGGCGGCATACGGACGCAGCCATCTTGCATTTGACTCTACGAATTTTTTGAAATCAGGGCTCTTTAACGTCTCATCGCCTTGTTCTGCAAAGAGCTCGCGGGTATATTCGTTTTTAAGCTTGTTGACCGCTTCATAGTCTACCGTCGCGTTCGTGTTGAGCTTGGAGGCAGTCTGCCTGTAGTATTCCATCCTGTTCTTGGATCGAAGGATGCCGATGGCATCCACGCGAAGATACATCGGATGGAGAGCAAACGAAGATATAGAGTTGTAGGGATAGGAGTCGGCCCACGAATGGGTCATCGTAGTGTCGTTGATCGGTAGCAGCTGTATAAATTGTTGTCCGGTGAGGTGAGCCCAGTCGGCAAGCATCTTTATATCAATGAAGTCACCTACGCCCCAGTCTTTTTCACTGCGCAGTGAGAATACCGGTATTGCCACACCGGCGCCGCGCCAGCAGGGGAGTGGATTGCGGAAGAAAAGCCCGGTCAGAGCTACGGCATTGTCGTGTTGACCGGGTGTTTCACCTATACAGATCATTCGGTCAGCGCCCTCTTCCCACGCCAATGCTTCGTGGGTCGATTTGCTGAGCATCACGAATTTATATTTGGTGCCTTCCGGAATCTCCGCAAGCGGTAGCCAGACCATGAAGCGCGGATAGAGTGCATCGTTCATGATCACGCCCTGCTCAGGATTCCAGTTGCCGAGTGCCGGACAGGAACCTGTTATGGCAAGTACCGCATCTGAAGGTACCGTTGAGGCATCTACGCTGATAAGAAACTGTCCCGGCTTGAGTGAGTGGAAGCGGGCCGAAGTATCGCGATGGAATATACAGTCTGTGAATGCCGTGGAGCGAAACGGCTTGTCCGACGGTTCATCCTGCCAATAATCATATACATCCGCGTATCCGAGAGTCGAAGCGAAGCGAAGGCGGCGGTCTGAACCCCACTCGACACGTTTCGACCCGTCGGCTCGCGTGAGGAAATACCGATACGACACCTCCTCCAGCGCAGCCGGAATATCGATCACCGCACTCTGCATACCGTCGGCCATCTCTGTAAGCGGCGATGACAAAGGCTTTGAGGTAGCCCCGGCGAGAGGCGTGGTTATACTGATATGTAGTGTCTCGCCGGGATCTGTGTGGTAGTGGATATGAAAATTGACTTTCATTCTTGCTGAATATTATCCGCAGCGGGAAGCGCCGCAGGATGTACATATAAGGCAACCTTCCTGATATACGAGGGTCTCATGACCGCAGTTGGGACAACGCTGATCCTTGGCTTTCGTGCCGTTGGGAAGATATTTCTTGAGCGCGCGCTCCACGCCCATCTTCCATGTATTGATGCTCTGCGAGTCAAGTTCAAGTGTGCCGACGAGTTTGAGTACCTGGTCTATAGGCATTCCATATCGGAGCACGCCTGAGATCAGTTTGGCGTAGTTCCAATATTCAGGATTGAACTTGTCCGACAGACCTTCGATGGTGGTCTTGTATCCGCGTTTGTTGATAAACTGGAAGTCGTAGCGTTTGTTGCCCTTTTCATCCACGGCCTTTATGATTTTGCCGCGAGTCACCGACTTCGGACAGAAGATACCGTCGTCGTCGTCGGCCAGACCGGTGAAGATCTCGTAGGGACGGCCGTTGACCAGACCCACGAACGCTATCCATTTCTCTTTGTTGTTCTGGAAGCGCACTACGTCGGCATCGAGCTCGATCGGTCGTTTGGTCACGATGAGGTGACCTTCGCCCGCCGGTTCGGTTTCTTTCTTCTTTTTATTATCTACCGAGAGCAGCACACCCGAGCGTGAGCCGTCGCGGTACACTGTGCAACCCTTGCATCCACACTTCCACGCTTCCATATAGAGCTTACCCACGAGCTGCTCGCTTACGTCGGCCGGAAGATTGATGGTCACGGAAATGGAGTGGTCGACCCACTTCTGCACACTTCCCTGCATGCGTACCTTTTCAAGCCAGTCCACATCGTTGGCCGTAGCCTTGAAGTAGGGCGACTGTGCTACCAGTTCATCAAGTTGAGCCTGAGTGTAGTCATCCTTAACCTCATGGCCGTTGATCTTCATCCAGGTGATAAACTTTGGATGGTACACGATGTATTCCTCGAAAGCATCACCCGTATCGTCTACATAGTCTACGCGCACATCCGTGTCGTTGGGATTCACCTTGCGACGACGTTTGTACACGGGCATGAATACCGGCTCTATGCCGCTTGAAGTCTGGGTCATAAGGGAGGTGGTGCCTGTTGGTGCGATGGTCAGACAGGCTATATTGCGGCGTCCGTGCTTGGCCATTGCGTCGTAGAGTTCCGGGCTTGCCTGACGCATACGGGCTATGAACGGATTGTCTTTCTCTCGGTCAGTATTGTATACCTCAAACGCGCCGCGCTCCTGAGCCATCACTACACTCGATCCGTATGCGGCAAGAGCGAGCTGCTTGTGTACTTCGGTCGAGAAGGCTGTCGCTTCTGGAGTACCGTAGCGCAGGCCGAGAGCGGCAAGCATATCACCTTCACCGGTAGTGCCTACGCCGGTACGACGGCCACGGAGGGTCTTGGTGCGTATTTTGTGCCAGAGATGGAGTTCGGTCTGCTTCACCTCTTCCGTTTCCGGGTCGGAGGCTATCTTCTCTATGATCTTGTCGATCTTTTCGGCTTCGAGATCGATGATGTCGTCCATCAGGCGTTGCGCCATTGCCACGTGTGAGTGGAAGAGATCGAAGTCGAAGGATGCTTCGGGTGTGAAGGGATTCTGTACGTAGGAATAGAGGTTGATGGCGAGCAGACGGCAGCTGTCGTAGGGACAGAGTGGAATTTCACCGCAGGGATTGGTGGATATCGTCTGGAAGCCGAGGTCGGCATAGCAGTCGGGAAGTGATTCGCGGGTGATGGTGTCCCAGAAGAGCACACCGGGTTCGGCTGATCGCCATGCGTTGTGTACGATCTTAGCCCATAGCTTTGCGCTGTCGATCTCCTTTCTTACCATCGGATTCTTACCCGTAATCGGATATTGCTGTATATAAGGTGTACCATCGGCGGCGCTCTGCATGAATTCGTCGTCGATGCGTACCGATACGTTGGCACCTGTCACCTTTCCCTCCGTCATTTTAGCGTCGATAAACGCTTCTGCATCGGGGTGCTTTATGCTTACCGTAAGCATCAGTGCTCCACGGCGGCCGTCCTGTGCCACCTCGCGTGTGGAGTTGGAGAAACGCTCCATAAAAGGCACGAGACCTGTCGAGGTAAGAGCCGAGTTCTTCACCGGCATTCCCTTCGGACGGATGTGGGAGAGGTCGTGGCCTACACCACCGCGACGTTTCATAAGCTGTACCTGTTCCTCGTCGATCTTGATGATGCCACCGTAGGAGTCAGGCTTGCCGTCGATACCTATTACAAAGCAATTGCTCAGCGACGCCACCTGAAAATCGTTACCGATACCGGTCATCGGGCTCCCCTGTGGCACTACATAGCGGAAGTGGTCGAGCAGCCCGTAAATCTCATCATAGCTGAGAGGATTGGGATACTTCTGTTCGATCCGATGGAGCTCGGATGCGATGCGGTGGTGCATATCGGCCGGAGTCTGTTCATAGATGTGGCCAAAAGAATCTTTTAAGGCATACTTGCTGACCCAGACACGAGCAGCAAGCTCGTCGCCGTCGAAGTATTTGAGTGTCGCCTGATAGGCTTCGTCGTAGGTGTAAGTAGGTTTTTCCACGGATTGAAATGAGTAAATGGTTGGAGAAGAATTGTAGGTGCAAAAATTGTAATTATTCCTCAATCTGCAAAATTATTTCCCCAGAATTAATTTACATTGTTGGAAGTTTTTCAAAACCATTTGCTAATACTCACATAATTAATGTGATGCGGCTTTATGGGGTGCGCTGAAGTTTTCAACATTGTTGATTTTGGTTTTTGAATAGTTGAATATTGTAAGTAACTTTGTGCATTATGATGAATGAAGCAATTGACCGATTGGCACGCCGTGCCACAGTGAGAAGTTTTAAGCCGGAGCCAGTCTCCGACAAGTTGCTCAACACCTTGCTTGAAGCGGCGATGCAGGCACCGAATACCGGAAATATGCAGCAGTATAGTGTTGTGGTGACGCGCAGCGATGAAGGCAAACGCGCTCTCGCCCCTGCGCATTTCAATCAGCCGTCGGTGACCGGTTGTTCCGTGTTGCTTACTTTCTGCGTTGACTTCAATCGTTTCGAACATTGGTGTCGGATAGGCAACGCCACCCCGGGTTACAATAATCTTCAGGCATTCCTCTGGGGCGTGATTGATACTACTATATTCGCCCAGCAGTTCAATACTCTTGCAGAGTTGGCAGGACTCGGATGCTGCTATCTCGGCACTACTACGTACAACGCCCCTGCAATTGCCGAGGCGCTCGGCCTGCCCGACCGTGTGGTGCCGGTAGTTACGCTTGCTGTCGGATATCCCGCTTCGGAGCCGGCTGTCAGCGATCGCCTGCCCGTCGAGAGTGTCGTACATCAGGAGAAATACCGCGATTACACCGACGACGATATCCGCTGTGCCTACGCAGTGAAAGAGCAGTTGCCGGAAAGTGATAAGTTTGTAAAAGAAAATAGCAAGGAGACGCTCGCCCAGGTCTACACCGACGTCCGTTATCCCGGCGCTACCAATGAAGAATTTTCCCGAATATTCGGCGACTTTATCGCTTCAAGGGGATTCTGAATACCATCTTCTCTATCTGTATTCTTAAAAGGTCTATCATCCAGCAGATAGCATAGACGGCCAAAGTAAATCCTATCACTAACAGGGTGTATTGTTGCCAGTCGACCAACTCCCACACCTTGTTGGCAAGGGGTTTGATATGGCGTACCCATATCAATGGATTCTTGTGTATGAGATATACGGCGAACGCAGATGCGGCGATCCGGTTGACGGTGTGCGAACGCATCCCGAACGAAGTAAATGTCATCAATAGACCTGTGGATGCGGCTATTACTGCCGGAGAATTATAGGCGAACGCATTTATCGGGTCGAGATATAGCGAAATCAGGAAGGTGGCAGCCGTGCCGGCTAAGTAAATGCCGACGCCAAGTATCAGTGTGCGGATGCGTTGGCGCTGATCGAAGGTTGCAGTGAATCTGCGCACACCCGCTCCGATGAGATACATCAGTATCAGCTGCATCACTGTGTAACCGGTTGGATTGAAACGTCCTCCCCACCACCATCCGCACCAAACAGTAAATAAAGTGAATGAGCCAACTATTGCAGCAAACCTGCGGTTGCTGAAAGTCTGTTCGGTTGCATTCAGCAATGGGCTCAGCAGATAGAGCCCGAGATATGCCGGCACATACCATAGGTCTGTGTGGCTGTATACAAGCCATGACTCGCACCAGTTCTGCCACGGGAAGGTCGTTCCGCTGTGTATGGTATCGTATAGGTAGAAGGCGGTAGCGATGCCAACGGAATAAAACAGGCATAGAAATGTCAGCTTCAAGAAGCCGCGCATTGAAGCGCGGATGCCGAAGTATCCCGATATGAGCGTAAAGCAGTTTACGCCGACTATGGTTATCGATTGAGCGGAGAGCTTCCAGAGTTCGCGGGAGGTCAAAGCGTCAAAGTCACCCGAAATAGTAGGTAGCGACAGAGCGGCACCGTCAAGGTGCACCATCACCACAAACATCATCGAAAGTATTCGGAGTAGTTCGGCGTTGGATTGTCGCATCAAAGTAGCTTAGTTAAGCAATGCCGCTTCGATAGCTTTTACGTCGTTTTGGAGCTGCTTTTCGAGCGGCAGGCGTTCCTCGATATTGCGGCAGGCGTAAAGCACGGTTGCGTGTGTGCGGCTAAGGCGAGTGCCTATAGCGGTGTAGGGGAGTTTAGCATGCTTCTTGGCCATATACATCACCATCTGTCGTGCATCGGAGATCTCGCGCTTGCGTGATTTCGAGAATATCATGTCCGGATCGATATTGAAGTGGCTGGCCACCTCCTGGGTGATTATCTCGAAGTTGATTTGGCGCTGGTGGAGATTGACTGATCGTGCCACTACGCTTTTGGCGAGTTCGAGATTGATGTCGCCGTTGAGCACGGCAGCGTAAGCGGTGATCGATACCACCACACCCTCGAGTGCGCGAATGCCGGAAGTGACATTGGAAGCGATATACTCGATTACATCCTCGGGTAGTTCGAGACCGGCCTGTTCGGCTTTCTGAATGAGAACCTGACGGCGTAGATCATAATCAGGATTGTCGAGCTGAGCTGTCATACCCATTGAGAAACGGGAAATCATACGCTCCTCCATGCCTTCCATTTTCGACGGGCAGCAGTCGCTTGCGAGTATGAGCTGCTTCTGGTTAAGGATCAGGTGGTTGAATATGTGGAAGAAGGCGTTGATGGTGCCCTTCTTGCCGATCATATCCTGTATGTCATCGATGATGAGGGTGTCGATACTCTGGTAGAAGTTGATGAAGTCGTTGATCTTGCCTCGTGACACAGCCTGCGTGAACTGGCTTTCAAAAAGGCGCGATGTGATGTATAGCACGCGCATCGAAGGGTTGCGCTCCTTCATTCGTATACCTACGGCCTGAATCAGGTGAGTCTTGCCCACGCCTGGTGATCCGAATATGAAGAGGGGGTTGAAAGTTTTGCACTTCGGATCGTTGGCCACGGCTTCGGCTATTGAGCGGGCCACGCGATTGCTTGCGCTTGCGCAGTAGTTCTCGAAGGTGTATTCGGGATGGAGCTGCGGGTCAAGGTCGCTGGATGACGCTACGGTACCGGCAAATGGGTTGGCTGTAGAGCCGGGTGTAGGATCTACGGCCGTACTCGATTTCGAGCTGCTCATCGTTACTGCCGTCGACGGTTCATTGCTAACCTGATTGAAGCAATAGTATAATTTGAACGACGGACCGTAAACCTTGGTGAGGGTGTGTCCGAGTAGTTTCTTATATCGCTCCTCCAGAATCTCTACGGTGAACTGAGAGGGGACCATCAGCACAAGCTTACCGTCCGAGAAGCTTACCGACGATACCGGTTTGAACCAGGCGTCGTATTGCTCCGCGGGCAGATTGTCTCGAAATATTTCGAGACACGTTTCCCAAAGCTGTATGTGACGGTCAGACATTATATATATGTTAGTGCTATATTCGGGTTTGCAAATCCACTATTGCGTGGCATTGTTTGCTATACAAAATTCCGACAAAAAAAGTATAAAAACAAATGAGAAAATATTTGCAAAAGCAATTTTAATTACACGGTGTTGAATTCCAGTGAGTTATTAACATTGAATAATTGTATTGAATTGCTTGTTTAAATATTTTGTGTATTGTGTTGATGTATTTGGCTTTGCGCGTGTGGGTGGTTGAGTAGCCTAAACAAATACTTTAACTCTTCGACCTTCGGGAATTGGCGTCGCAAGTACGTTTCGGGAGATTCAGCGGTATTTGGATTTTAATTTTGTTATTTATACACAGTCCGGATAGCGCCGCTCTTTATCGTTGCGACTTTGTCGCATCACCGGTATCAGAGTAGCTTGATGCTAATGTAGCGCTTGGGGTTTTTCTTCACGTCGATCAAGAGTGAATCCAGACTGGCCGAGGCATTGCTGAGATTGCGGTACAGAGTCTCATCGTTGATAAGGCGGCCGAGTGTCGAGTTGGGCTCGTTGAGCTTTTTGATTAGATCATTTAGCGATTGCGACGTTGCGTACAGATTCTGCACGGTAGCGTCAAGAGGCATATCCTTTAGCTTGGCCGAGACCTCGCTCAGATCACCGGAGATTGATACCAGTGAGGTCGACATCGTACGGAAGTTGCTCACGGTTGCGGCCGCATCGTTGGCGATTCCGGGCATACGGTTCATCACGGTGGCCAGATTTGAACTGCCGTTTTTGAGGTTGAGCATCGTGGCGTCAATATTGTCGAGCGACGATTTTATCGCGGGATCCGATACGAGTGTATTGAGTGAGGTGATAAGGGAATCTATTTTCGGTACCATAGAGGCTACCGAAGGCAGAAGCTCGTCAGTGATATTGCCCATCAGCCCGGGTGTGTTGATGCCGGGGAGTTCTGCTCCGGATTCGAGCATATTGGTCGATGTGCCCATGTTGAGGCTTATCGATGCAGTACCGAGCATATCGGTCACGAGTACGGCCTGAGTGCCTTCTGGCAGGCGCAGTTCTTTGTCGAGACTGAGCTCCACTATCACATGTCCCGGATGCTCATAGTCGTATTGTATGCTGTTTACGAGGCCTACTTTGTAGCCGTTGAGATTGACCGGAGCGGATTGCGCCAGCCCGGCCACATCGGTATACGTGGCTGTATAGTAGTTGGCAGGTTTGAAAATATTGTTGCCTTTGAGAAACTCGATACCGAAGTATAGTACTACCATCGCTATGATTACGCTTAGGCCGATGGTGAATTCTTTTGAGTGCTTGAAGGTCATTGGTTATTGATATTAGTGCTGGATTATTTGATTCGTTTTCCCTCCTGCATCGTTATTACGAAGGCATCGGGGAAGAGGCGCTTTACCTCCGGCAGAGCTTTGCGGGCTGCATCCTGCGTAGGGTAAGAGCCGTAGTAATATTTGTATGCGGAGCCGTCTTTATAGTAGTGAGCTGGCGTTAGTCCCTTAAATTTTGGAGAATTAGCCTGGAGCTGATCTGCGGCCACGAATATCTGTATATGATATGTCGGATCGCTTGATGTTTGGGTGGGCGAAGTCGTGGGCTGGGCTTTCTCTGGTTCACGGACTTCGGGCGATTGTGGCGCATCCGGGGTGGTGGGCTTCGGAAGCGTAATCTTGGTATTGCGATAAGCTGCGATGCCGTTTACTACCGCTTCCGCAATCTTTCTCTGGCCGGTCTCCGATGCCATATATTTCTCTCGCTCAGGGTTGCAGATGAAGTCTACTTCAAGAAATATCAGAGGCATCGTGGAGTGGAGCACAAGCCAGATGGCTTGTGTCTGACGCACCTTGTTGTCGCGAAGCCCGGCGTGCTTCACGAGTTGCGACTGCACCTTTTCAGCGAGCTCGATACTCTTGCCTACCATCTTCGACTGACATATCTCCATAAAGATATACTGCTCTGGTGAGTTGTCAAATCCCTGATATTTGGTCTTGTAGTCGTCCTCAAGGAGTATCGCCGCATTCTCGGCCATTACCACACTGAGGTTCTTATCGGTATTCTCATTGCCGAGTATGTATACCGATGTTCCCGACAGTGATGTGCGGTTGGGGTTTTCTTTTGCGGCGCTGTTGCAGTGGATGGATATGAATAGGTCGGCATTGACATCCTTTGCTTTCTGCATTCGGTCGCGGATCTTGACGAATACGTCGGTCGAACGGGTATAGATCACCTTTACGTCGGGGAATGTGGCCGTAAGCAGATTCCCCAGCTTTTTAGCTATAGCCAGATTGATGTCCTTTTCTGTGGTGAAGCATCCCAGTGCGCCGGGATCAGTGCCGCCATGGCCCGCATCTATCACTATTACGTAAGGCTTAGGCTTCTCCGCGTACGATACACCGACGGTCATTACGAGTGTAATGAGGTAAATGAGGCGAAGAGTTGTCTTGCGTAGTATTTGAGCTGCTGCAACCATTTTTGAATAGTATTCGCGCAAAGTTACGAATTTATTGCGAAATTGTTGCTACTTTTGGGCTTCTCAGACGTTACGAATATATGCAGTTGAAATATTTCCTGATTATTTTGCCTGCTGTACTGACTGCAGGCTGTGGAGGCTCGGCATCCGTCGAGCCCGTCGACATAGTTAGATTCGACACTATAGAGGCTTCATATATCTCCCTATTGCCGGATCAGCGTGATTCGGTTATTTCCGAATATGCTCCGGAGATAGGGTTCCTTCAGAAGCTTTATGGACTGTCGTCGGCCGATTCTGCTATGCAGATGGTAGCCGTAAGCCGCCCGGTTGAGGTGTTTGGCCCGGATATCCGTGCACGTCTTGCTGACCTCAAGCCTGTGGAGGAGAGGCTCGGCGAACTTGCAGCACGGCTGCCTCACGTGCTGCCGGCGGTAAAGATGCCTTCGCGCCTCTCCGGTATCATATTGCCATATCGTCAGAGCGTTGTAGTGGCTGACTCATTGCTTCTTGTCGGCCTCAACCACTATCTCGGATCCGATTATGAGGGTTACGCCACATTTGATTCCTACACCCGCGGGCAGAAAACGGTAGAGCGTATGCCATATCACATAGCGGAGGCTATTGTCGGTTCCACATACCCTTATCTGGAATCGGAAGGTGCTACTGCGTTGTCGCGTATGCTTTATGAGGGTGCCATGGTAGAAGTTTTGTCGCAGCTTTTTCCCGATGCAGCGCCGGCTCAGTTGATGGGTTATACCGAGCAGCAGATGGACGATCTCAACGCCAACGAGTCGACATTGTGGCAACGGATAATCGCAGGCAATATGCTCTACGATGTAGATCCTATGACGGCAGCGAGATTGGTAGAACCTGCCGCGTCCACGTCGGTGATAAGTCCCGATGCTCCTCCACGTGCCGGTCGTTACCTCGGTTGGCGCATCGTCAGAGCCTATATGCAATCTCATCCGGAGGTGTCACCGGAGTATCTTCTCACCCCACGATTTTACGGTTCGCAACAGAGCCTGAAGGACTCCGGGTACGCTCCTCTACGATGATGGTTAACTAAATTTAACCAATTCCGCAATCTCGCTCCGGAAGCGGTGTTGCGGGCGGTCGTGTAGCTAAATATCAAGAAATGATATTGTTAAATTTTGCGGGGTGAAAATAAAGACGTAATTTTGTCCCCTGAACACACTGATAGCACCCAAAGAGTTGGGTCGTCACACAGCCGAAAATCGGCAGGCTATCGTTGCGGTAAACGATAGTCATTGTAAAACCAAAACAGAGTATAATGAAGAAAACAATGAGTATCATTGCGCTCTTCATCGTCCTTCTTATCAGCGTCTCGGCCAACACCTCCGTTACTACGAAGGCTGTTGTTGACCCCAAGCTCCCGAAATTGGAACTTATTGGTCGCGACTCGCTAACGGTGGAGCTCGACAGCCTCCTCGGATCCTACACGGTTATCCACTTCTGGAGTGCGGAAGACGCCCCCTCGCGTATAAAAGCCATAGAGCTCGATCGCTGTGTGGCTTCGGCGGAAGGACGACTGAACCTATTGTCGATAAATACCGACGACAACATACGGCTCTTTCGTGAGATAGTGCGTATGGATGGTTTGGATGAAGCAACGCAATTTTATGCAGGGTCGGCCACAGCTTCCGCTTCTTTACGTGGATGTGGACTCGGCCGTGGGTTGTCGACAATTTTATTAGCGCCGGATGGCACCATAGTCGAAGTAAACCCCACAGTAGAAAATTTGTCACAAGCCTTTGGCCTGTGATTAATGTACAACCGCTCGATGTGTCGATGCCCTATCGCCGGGCATCCCGACACGTCGATTTTTTTGCCGTTATTCGCCGGAGAGGTTGAGGTGGTTGATGATATCGCGGGCCTTCTCAAGGTCACGCTGACGCACCATAAGCCGTACGCCCCCGAAAGGTGCCACACCTACCGGATATAGCGACGAGAATATCTCGTTGAAGAGATAGCAGTCTATCCCCTCTTGTCGGAGCCACGCCTCTGCAAGATGAGCTTCAGCATCGGTGGCAAACTCACGGCATTCTACCAGGTCGTCGTTGGATTTATCGTATCGGATCATAATCTTAATTTTTCAGTATATAAAAAGGGACTACTCGCATAGTCCCTTTTTATGAGTTTCCAATAGGTACAAATTCTAAGGTAAAAAAGATTGATTTCGGTTTTCTGATGCAAAGGTATACCCGGCGGAGCGCCGGGGCAAACTTTTTTATATGTTGTGTAGCATTGTTTTTTAATCCGCGATAATTGCTCGCTTCCTATGCAAGCTTGCAAAGCCCATTGTGTCAGCGTGTTGGTTGGATGTGGTAGCGGCGGTCTGCAATTGTTAAAATTTGTTATCATCCAAAGCCTCCTCCATTTTACGGATCGAGAAGGTCTCTCCGTCCCATAGTCCGTACGTCATTTCGCGGAAGCCGTCGCCTATGATGAAGAGCTGAGCCCCGCAGGCTAGCGAGGTGGAAATCGCTATGTGGCGATGTCCGAATACGAAGTATTCCACCCCCGGATGTTCGGCTGCATATCTGTTGGCCCACAATACAAGATGGTCATTTTCGGTATCGAACATTGCTGGGGTGGGCGTGCATCCGTTCTTGCGGCTATGTGCCGACCATCGGTGTGCGAATCCTACTGTCCACCGCGGATGTATGGCGCTGAACAGTCGTTGAGCCAATCCGTTGCGGAATACGCGATGTATAAGCCGATACGACTTTCTGGTCTCTCCGCATCCGTCGCCATGCTCCATCACGAAGCGATGCCCGTCAATGTTCGTATCGAGTACCCCGTCTACAACCTCGATGCCGAGTTCGCGTGGAAGATAGTCGAATATCCAGGTATCGTGATTGCCCTTGAGCCAGATGATTTTCACTCCGCTGTCAGCAAGATCAGCCAATGCGCCGAAGAAGCGCACATATCCCTGCGGCACGACGTAGCGGTACTCATACCAGTAGTCGAGTGCGTCGCCAAGGATATAAAGCTCCTTTGCCGTAGAAGCGATAGAGCGGAGCCAGTCGGCGATACGGCGTTCGTGAGCCTTCGGATCGGCTATGTATCCCGCTCCGAGGTGCATATCGGCTATGAAGTAAGAATATCGACGCATCGCTGGTGAAAAAATTGAGATTAGAGGAAGCCAAGTTCGAGTTTGGCCTCTTCGCTCATCATATCCTTATTCCACTCAGGCTCGAATACGATGTTGATATCTACCGATTTCACATCAGGTATCGATTCAAGTTTCATTCGGATATCCTCTACGATGAAGTCGGCCGCCGGACAATTGGGCGCCGTGAGAGTCATATCGATATGCAGATTGAAGTCGTCGTCTACCTCTATGCGGTAAATGAGGCCGAGGCTATACACGTCCACCGGAATTTCGGGATCATATACTGTCTTGAGCATCTCTACGGCGCGCTCTTCGATATTGAGTCGTTGCTCTGGCGTAATCATATTATTGAGTAGCTGTTATTGCGATTTTGGGCTGCGGTGCAAAGTATCTGTCAGTCTCTTCCTTTACCTGCCGACGCAGCATTATGAGTGTAAACATTGTGGGGAATGCCATCAGCGCGTAGAAGAGGTCGCAGAGCCCGACGGCGGCTTTAAGCGGTACCATGGCGAATATTACAAGCGATGCTATCCAGAAGCGGGTGTACCATCGGCTCTTGCGTTCCCCCAAAGCATATCGTGCGCAGCGGCTACCGTAGAAAGAGTAGCTGAACATCGACGACATGGCGAAGCAGGTCACGACAGCAAGCAGCAGATAGTTACCTCCGGGTATTGCTCCTGCAAATGCGTTCATCGCAATATCGAGACCTTTGAGGTCGGGTGAGGAAATGTCGCCGCAGAGCAGAATAGCCAAGGCGGTCAGCGTACACACGAATCCGGAATCGATCGCCGGACCGAGCATTGCTACCAGCCCTTCGCGCACAGGTTCGCGATTGGCGGAAGTGGAGTGCATGATCGATGCCGTGCCTACACCCGCATCATTAACGAGGGCGGCGCGGCGAGCCCCTATTATGGCTACACCTATCAGTGCGCCCCATCCGGCACGTAGGCTGAAGGCTTCTCGGAAGATCGATGCGAACGCCTCAGGCACATTATCTATATGCGTGGCGATGATGTAGACCACCATGAAGAAGTAAGTGCCCACCATAAAAGGCACCATCACACTTGCTACATTGGCCAGTCGCTTCACCCCGCCGATCACCACAATCCATACCAGCGATGCCATCACTAAGCCTATCACACCGCGTAGCCAGATGCTGTCGGAGTCGAAAGCCCAAGCTGATGCCATAGCCGATACCGACGCCTCGGCAAGCTGGTTGGCGTTCATTATGCAGAGCGTACCCATCATACCGGCCACCGCAAAACCTGTGGCGAGATGACGGAATCTACGCGGAAGGGCCTTCCGGATTATCCACATCGGACCACCGAACGGACGCCCCTGACGGTCAAAGTGGCGGTACTTGATGGCGAGAACGCCTTCGTGGTATTTGGTCGACATACCTACCAGTGCGCTTACCCACATCCAGAATATGGCACCCGGCCCTCCCATCACCAGTGCGATTGCCACACCGGCGATATTGCCCATACCGATTGTGGCTGCCACCACCGAGGCAAGAGCCTGAGCCGAGCTTATCTGATCATTGTCGCCGCTCTTGCTCCTGCGGAGTTCGCGCAGAGCCGCGCCCATCCGGCGTAGCGGCACCGCGCCCGAATAGGCCATAAGGAAGATACCTCCGCCTATAAGCACTATAAACAGAGGATAGCCGCACACGAAGTCGGCTATGGATGTGAGTATGTCGGTAAGCTTGTCCACCATTGATTTTTGTTAGACCAAATGGTTAGATCGGTTGGTCAGACAAGTTGGCCTACAAGCATCTCGCGGTCGCCGGGCAATAAGTCAATCACAGGAATCTCTATCATAGTGTAAGCGCCCGGTGCCTGACGCATCGAAGCGCGAGCCACTCCCACCAGTATCTGGGCTGTGAGAGCCGGATTGTTGATGCTCATTGAGAATTCCAGACGCTGATTGTGGGTATGGCCGCTCACACCCTTGCGGGTCATCTTTACCCCATGACCCATATCGCGCAACGCGGCTACCGATTCCACTGCCATCACGTGTGTCTCATCGTGGCTGAAATAAGGATCACTCTTCACCGCTGCTGTCACCTCTTCAAGCGACGCTCCGGGTTCAAGTTCCACATATACCATACGGCGGTGTATGCCGGTACCGAGCGGAATGGTCATTGACAGGGCATCGCGTACACCTGCCTTGGAACGTACGCATACGCTGTGACCCATACTCATACCGGGGCCGAAGTCGGTATATGTGATACCCGACGGAGCCGCTGCCTGCATGAGAGCACGCACCACAGAGTCGCTGCCCGGATCCCAGCCGGCGGAGATTATCGCTACAGCGCCGTGCTCCTTTGCTGCCTTGTCGAGGTCGCGGCGTAGTTCTACGATTGATGTATGGATATCAAAGCTGTCCACAGTATTGATCCCGAGAGCCAATATCCGCTCCGCGTGCTTCTGAACTTCGCGTGTAGGTGTGCAGAGCAGAGCTACGTCTACCTGGCCGAGCTCCTGAATGTCAGTCACTACAGGGTAGGGCGACGAAGCGGCATCAGCCGGGATGCTGCGGCGCACTATACCGGCTATTTCAAAATCGGGGGCGGCCTCAAGTGCGTCGATTGCAAATCGGCCGATATTGCCGTAGCCCACTACGGCAGCTCTTATCTTTTTCATAAAGCTTCTACTATTTCTTTAGTGTCACGGGCGATCATCAGTTCCTCATCAGTGGGTATTACGATCACCTTAACTTTGGAATCGGGAGTGGAGATCACCGTTTCTGTGCCACGTGTGCGGGCGTTAAGTTCTGTGTCGATTCTTACACCCATGAAGGCCAGCGGACGACACACATTCTCGCGCACGCCGGTCTGGTTCTCACCCACACCGCCGGTAAACACGATAGCGTCAACGCCGCCCATTTCGGCAGCGTATGCACCCACGTACTTGATGATACGCAGTTCATACATGTCAAGAGCAAGTTTGGCACGCTCGTTGTCACCGGCCTTTACCGATGCCTCAATTTCGCGCATATCGTTGCTCAGACCCGACACACCGGCTACACCGCTCTCCTTGTTGATCACATTCTGCAACTGGCAGGCGGTAAGATCATGCTTTGTCATCAGATAAGTGAGCGCGCCGGGATCCACATCGCCCGAGCGGGTACCCATCATCAGGCCTTCGGTAGGAGTCATACCCATGGAGGTATCTACGCTCTTGCCGTTCACTACAGCCGTGATCGAACCGCCGTTGCCTATGTGGCAAGTGATTACCTTGGAATTCTTCGGGTCGAGACCGAGAAGTTCGATGGCGCGTGCGCTTACGTAGCGGTGGCTGGTGCCGTGGAAACCATAGCGGCGCACGCCATCCTCCATATAATATGAGTAGGGGAGTGCATACATAAAAGCCTTGGCAGGCATAGTTTGATGGAATGCTGTATCGAATACACCCACCTGAGGCACATCGGGCATCAGTGCGCTCACGGCCTCGATGCCGGTGATATTGGCCGGATTATGTAGCGGTGCCATCTCGTAGCAGTCCTTCACCTTCTGAATCACCTCGTCGGTGATCAGTACGCTCGATGCAAACTTCTCGCCGCCGTGCACTACTCGGTGACCCACAGCATCAATCTCGCTGAAGCTCTTGATGCATCCAAGCATCGGATCGGTAAGTATTTCGAGGATAGCTTCCACAGCTTGCTTGTGGTCTATGTGGCCAAGCTCTTTTAAGGCTTTAGATCCGTCGGGCATACGGTATTTAAGGAAACCGTCGTCAAGGCCGATTTTTTCCACACCGCCTTCTGCAAGCGAATGCTCGCCGTCAGTGTCGATCAGTTTGTATTTCACGGAACTGCTGCCGCAGTTAAGCACAAGTATTTTCATCTCAGTATGATTTTTGTTGGTATGAGTAAGGCTGTTATTTATTCTCTTTTAGACCGATGGCCTGATTGCAGGTCATGATTATCGTTTTGTATATATCCTCGGGGAAGCAGCCGCGCGAGAGATCGTTGACCGGAGCGGCAAGACCCTGTAGCACCGGACCTACGGCCTGTACGCCTCCGAGACGCTGCACGAGTTTGTAAGCGATATTGCCAACCTCAAGCGAGGGGAACACCAGTACGTTTGCCCGGCCGCTCAGCGGCGAATTCGGACTCTTCGTGTTGGCCACTGCGGGAACTATTGCTGCATCAGCCTGCAGCTCGCCGTCAAGAATGAGCGAGGGAGCCATCTCATGGGCTATACGCGTGGCTTCTATCACCTTATCTACGCGCTCATGCTTCGCGCTGCCCTTGGTCGAGAAGCTCAGTATGGCCACGCGCGGCTCTATGCCGGCTATGTCGCGAGCTGTCTGCGACGCAGATACTGCTATCTGGGCAAGCTGTCGAGCGTCGGGATCGGGTACCACGGCGCAGTCGGCGAATACGAGTATACCGTCAGTGCCGTAGTTCAGTCCTTCGGGGAGAAGCATAATGAATGCACCCGACACTACGTCGATGCCGGGCTGAGTCTTTATCACCTGAAATGCGGCGCGGAGCACATTACCAGTAGTGTTCATAGCACCCGCTACCTGCCCGTCGGCATCACCCGCTTTCACCATCAGGCAGCCGAGATAGAGAGGATTGGCAGTAGTCAGGCGTGCCTCTTCCATAGTGATGCCTTTGCTCTTGCGGAGTTCAAAGAAGAGGGGGGCGTAGCGGTCGATTACATTTTCGTCCGCCGGATCCACGATGTTGGCCTGCTCGATATTGCTAAGGCTCATCTCCTTGGCCATGCGCAATATGGCGGCGCGGTCGCCTATGAGTGTGATTTGCGCCAGACCATCGGCTATGATTCGGTCGGCGGCGGTTAGTGTACGGGGTTCGGTACCTTCAGGGAGCACGATGCGCTGGGGGCATTCTTTGGCGCGTGCGGTTAACTTATCGAAAAGTGTCATAATGGTATTTATTATTATTGCAAAGTTACAAACTATTGTTAGAACTTTTTGCCGACTTTCTGCGTTAATTAGATAGAAAAACTTAATTTTTTTTTAACCGCTTTCAACTATGAACGATCGTAAACAGAAAAAAAACCGCAACACAGCTCAGATCTGGCTCACAATCCTTGCTGTAATACTTGTTCTTCTCATTCTCCTTTGGCAGTTCGATGCACTGAGTTTTGGCGACACCGATGTAAGTGCCCCCAGCACAGTCGTAGAAGCCATTATGCCCTTGATGCTATAGCGTCCGCAAGTCTGATTATTTAAGAAAATCAATCGCCGCCAATTTTCCGGATTCCGGATTATTGACGGCGATATTAATTTTTGATGTTAAGCTCTCTTACTGGCCTAAGTAGGGCTTGAGCAGGCGGCTCTTCTGTCCTTTGAGGCGACGGATCGCTTTCTCTTTGATCTGACGCACACGTTCGCGTGTAAGGTCAAATTTCGCACCGATCTCCTCCAGGGTCATCTCCTGACAGCCGATACCGAAAAACATTTTCAGAATTTCGCGTTCGCGCTCATGGAGCTGACGCAGTGCGCGATCCACCTCCTTGGCAAGCGACTCCTGCGTGAGGGTCGAGTCGGCCATTGGAGAATCGTCGTTGGTTAGGACGTCGAGCAGACTGTTGTCCTCGCCTTCCACGAAGGGAGCGTCGACGGAAATGTGACGGCCCGATACCTTGAGCGTGTCGGCGATCTTGTCTACAGGCACGTCAAGACGCTCGGCCAATTCTTCGGCCGACGGACGGCGTTCGTGATCCTGCTCGAATTTCGAGAGGGCTTTGCTGATCTTATTCAGCGAGCCTACCTGATTAAGAGGCAGACGTACTATGCGCGACTGCTCGGCCAGAGCCTGCAGGATGGACTGACGGATCCACCATACGGCATAGGAAATAAATTTGAAGCCTCGGGTCTCATCAAACTTTTGCGCTGCTTTTATCAAGCCGAGATTGCCTTCGTTAATTAGGTCGGGCAAGCTGAGTCCCTGATTCTGGTACTGCTTGGCCACCGACACCACGAAGCGGAGATTGGCGCGTGTGAGCTTTTCGAGTGCTTTTTGATCACCTTGGCGGATGCGCTGAGCCAGCTCCACTTCCTCCTCTACGGAGATCAGTTCCTCGCGGCCTATCTCCTGAAGATACTTGTCGAGCGACGCGCTTTCGCGGTTAGTGATTGATTTAGTGATTTTTAGTTGTCTCATTGTGCTATGTGACTAATAAGCCTGCAAAGTTAATAATTTATTTGCAAAATCGCCTATGTCGTTTTACACAATAAATGTTAATTGTAGCGTATCCAGCGTATCATCTCTTTCAGCGAAGGCTTCTTGCCATACATAAAGATGCCCACCCGGTATATCTTGGCGGCCAGCCATACCATTGCGAAGAACGACAGATACAGCACCACCAGCGACAAGGCTATCTCCCAGGCCGGAACGCCAAACGGTATACGCGCCATCATCACCATCGGTGAAGTGAATGGTATCAGCGACGTCCAGAAGCTCATTGTCGACGACGGATCCGAAGCGGCCTGCACCCCGAAGATTATACCGCAGATGATCGGTACGATTACTACCGTCTGCAGCTGGCCGGCATCCTGGATATTGTCTACGGCCGAACCTATCGCCGCATACACTGCCGCGTACAGCATGAAGCCACCCACGAGGAAGAGCAGCAGCAGGGCGAAAAGCTGAAGTATATACCCTACGTTACCGAGCATCGAGATAGCCTGAAGCATACCGATATTTGCAGTTGCGTCCGATGTAGCCAGCGCGTTGGCGTTGAGTGCCTCAACCTGTGCCGCAGTCTCGGGCGAGATTAGGTTGGGAAGAATCAGCGACGAAGCTCCTGCTATGAGCACAGTCCATATAAGCAGCTGTGTCACGGCTACAAGGCCGATACCGCATATCTTGCCTATCATAAGCTGGCGCGGCTTCACCGATGATACCACGATTTCGAGCACTCGGTTGGTTTTCTCCTCGATAATGCTTGTCATCACCATCTGGCCGTAGAGCAGCAGACACATATAGAGTAGCATCGTAAGTACCATGCCCAGAGCGTATGCCACGAGCGTCGACGATTCCTTATCGTCACCTTCAGGATTATATTCGAGCGTGCGCAGCGTCACGTCGCTCTCCACGGCAGCCATGATCGAGTCCAGTCCCTCGATACCGTACTGAGCCATGCGCTTGTGCTCTATGATCGAATTGAGTTGCGAAGTGATAGCGCTCTCTACGTTGATCGACGCCGGTTCGGACGAAATGAGTTGCACGTTGGCGCCGTTTTCAAATATGTTGTCGGGAATGAGAAGCACACCCTGAGCACTTTCTGTGTCGAGAATACGGCGTCCCTCAGCCTCATCCGCTATCGGGAGAAACGTGATCGACGGTACCGAGTGCATCTCCGGCTCCACCTCACCCGTAGCGTCGACTATAAGGATAGTGCGCTGTTCGGATTCGCTGAACTCGTTTATGAGCACCGGGGTAAACATAAGCGCGAGCATCACCACAGGCATCAGCAGTGTAGTGATAAGAAAACTTTTTTTAGTGACGCGTTCAAGATATTCGCGTCGTATTATGAGTCCTGTCTTGGATAGCATGGTTATGATTTTCCTATGGTTTGAATAAAGATGTCATTCATTGAGGCGCGTCCTTTCTGGAACGAAAGGATGTCTACCGTATCATTAGCCGTCTGTAATATCTGGCGCACTGTCGCCTCAGGCGCGGCGTTGATATCTATCGTCACGGCTCCGCTGCCGGCATCCGATAGCGAGTAGCTTTGCGTCATAGGCTGCAGTGCGTCGATGAGGGTCTGCGTCGGGCCGGTGAATGTAATCTGATATTTACCTTTGCTGAAGCGTTCGCGCAGCTCTGCCACATTTCCGGTCAGGATGTTGCGCCCCTGATTGATCAGCGTGATATTGTCGCATATCTCCTCTACCGACGCCATATTGTGGGTCGAGAAAATCACGGTCGAGCCCTGGCGTTTAAGTTCAAGGATCTCGTCGCGCAGCAGGGCGGCGTTGATAGGGTCGAAGCCCGAGAAGGGCTCGTCGAATATCAGGAGCTTAGGCCGGTGAAGCACCGTCACGATAAACTGTACCTTCTGCGCCATACCCTTCGATAGCTCCTCCACCTTCTTGTCCCACCAGTCGAGGATGCCGAACTTCTCAAACCATGTGCGCAACTCCGTGCGGGCCTCTCTGCTCGACATTCCTTTGAGCCTGGCGAAGAAGATAGCCTGATCTCCCACCTTCATTTTCTTATACAGACCTCGCTCCTCCGGCAGATAGCCGATATGAGCCACATCGGCCTGCGTCAGCGGATGGCCGTCGAATGTCACCATACCCGAATCCGGTGCCGTGATATGATTGATGATGCGGATCAGCGTGGTCTTGCCGGCTCCGTTGGGGCCCAGCAGACCGTACACACTCCCTTCCGGCACGCTCAGCGATATAGCGTCGAGCGCGCAGTGGCGGGCGTAGTTTTTCGTTACGTTGTCTACGTTGAGTATATCCATTTTGTATTGTTGTATTACATCTGTATTATATGTGACGCACACGATCCGTAAAAATTACGCCGCATGGCCGATTTTTTTACTCACACGGTCCACGATTACCGATATGGCACCGTCGCCGGTCACATTGCAGGCCGTGCCGAAGCTGTCCATCGATATATAGAGCGCTATCATCATGGCATTTTGAGAGTCCGTGAATCCCAATACGGCCGACAGTAGGCCGAGCGACGCCATGATAGCTCCTCCCGGAATACCCGGAGCTGCCACTATCGTGATACCCAGCATCGCGATAAACTGTGCGAAGGTAGCTACACTGTAGTCGCCCCCCTGCATGATGATAAGCGCCAGAGCACAAGCCACGATCTTGAGCGTACTGCCCGACATATGGATCGTGGCGCACAGCGGCACCGTGAAGCCCGCTATATCCTTGTCTACACCTATTTTCGTCGTACACTCAAGCGTGACAGGGATAGTGGCTGCCGACGACTGGGTACCCAGCGCCGTGAAGTAAGCCGGCATCATAGTCCGGAGCATCCGCAGCGGATTCTGCCGGTTGAAGAGAGCCGCTATCGCAAACTGTAGCAGTAGTATCCCGATGTGAAGCGCGAAGATCACCAGTATGATGGTGAAAAACGTAGTGAGGATCGGCCCGATCTGCCCCGCCGCCGTCATCTCCATGAATATACATAATATATATGGAGGCAGCAGAGGTATCACTGCGCGGTTGATCACCATCGATACTATCTCGCGAAACTCATCGAAGCCCTCGCGCAGCGTCCGGCCCTTTATGAATGTGATGCCGAGACCCATCATCAGAGCCGTCACCAGAGCAGTGAATACCGACATAAGCGGGTCGATCGAGAAATTGACATACGCAGTAGCCGTGGCCGCCGAAGCCTCACCCACAATCTGCGATGCAATCGACCGGTCGATCATCGACGGAAACAGCCAATCCCCTACGAAGTACGACGTAAAGCCCGCTATAAGAGTGAAGCCGTAGGCCAGCGCTATCGTGATAAGCAGCAGAGATCCCGCGCGCTTACGGCCGATATCGGCTATCGCAGGAGTCACGAACCCGATAATGATCAGCGGCACTAAGAAACTGAGAAATTGACCCATCAGCCCCTTGAAAGTCACAGCAAGTCTGGTGAGCCATAGCGGCGACACATAGCCTATGGCAATACCTATTATTATAGCTATGATGATTCTCGGGAGCAGACCTAACTTTGTCATTGTTTTCATGGCGGCAGGGGAGGGCTTTATGTAATTTTTCGCAAAGATATCACAAATAAATTCGTATCTATGTAACTTTTCGCGATTTTTCTGCGTCTAACAATCAGAAATCAAATATTGAGTTATGAAAACGAAAATCTCACACCTTCTTCCCGCGCTCATGCTCTTCCTCGTATTCGCATCGTGCGCACGTGTCAGTTCCGCATTTTCCGGACATAATCCCGAGGAATATGGTCAGATGACCACACAGGCGCGTCCCGCCGCCGACATTGCCGACATCAATATTGCCCGTGGAGTCACAGTAGTCTACACGCAGTCCGATACACCCTCCATTCAGGTGGAAGCCCCCGAAAACCTGATCGATAAGGTTATCACCAATATATCCGGCCGAAAACTCAATGTCACCATAAGCGACCAGATACGCAACGTCGACTTTCGGGTAATCGTAAGAGTCTCAGCCCCGATGCTTACCAACTTCGACATATCCTCCGGCGCATCCCTTCAGGTCGAATCACTCCGCGCATCCTCCAATGCAGTCAATGTAGATGTGTCGTCAGGCGCGTCAGCCGGCTTCTCGCAACTCATAGCCGGTGCCGTCTCCGTCGATGTCTCATCCGGCGCGTCGGCCAACGTATCAGGTATCGAAGCCGGAAGCATTGATGCCGAAGCATCCTCAGGAGCATCACTCTCCGTATCCGGCACCGCCACGTCAGGCAAATTCGACGCATCGTCAGGAGCCACGATCAATGCATCCCGACTGGCCGTAAAGACAGCCAACGCCGAAGCATCCTCCGGAGCCTCAGTTCGTTGCAACGCTCAATCTCTCACACGCTGCAAAGCCACATCCGGCGGATCCATCGACAACAAATAATTAGACATACTGATAATTCACAAAAGAAAATCGGAACCGACTGCTCGATGTGCGTCGGTTCCGATTTCTATAAAGTCCACACCAAAGGAATGTGATGAAACTCCGAAAGACAGGATTTGAGTGCTCGCCGACCTTTGTAATCCGCCTGGGCTACAAAAGCCTCTCCCACTGGGGGGAGATGGGGCCCGCCATTGGCCGACGTGCTTGTCTCGGCATTTCTGATATAATTGATGAGTTTCCCAATCGACTTTGATGTGGTATGTCAGTGTTCTCTCGTTGTGATATTCTAACGCAAAGATAGCTCCCATTGTTCATAAATCCAAGCAGGATCAGCATAAAATTTTACATAGTCAAAAAGTCTCGGCCATCTTTGCTCGTCTCAAAAAATATGCTTACCTTTGCCCCGTGCTTTAGGTCGATAAGAGTTGACTTGAGCTACAAAGGATTGTCTTATGGTGTAATGGTAGCACTGCAGTTTTTGGTTCTGCCTGTCTAGGTTCGAATCCTGGTAAGACAACACACCCTCCGAATCCGCGAAGAGCCTCCCGCTCCCCGCGGATTTTTTTATACTACTTGTGCAAAGCGCCTGAGTACGATGACTTTATCCATAACTAAAAGAGCCGGTAGAAAAAATTTCATATCACATCTATCACACCACCAGCCACATACCATCAAAAACGCACCCGAAATTTACCGCAGTCCCTTCCCCACACAGTAAAAATATGTGTTCCCCCGCCCCCCCCCCCCCCCGGGCAGGGTGACCCCCACCCCCAAGCGGAAACCGGGGGGCGCGGGGG
>JAIDTT010000020.1 GCA_029060545.1 Paramuribaculum sp.
CGATATGGGCTGCTTTTTGGAATATGGTCGACAGGGCTACCGGATCATCAGGCAGCGGGCTGTGGGCATCGGCAAGTCCGAGTACCACCGTCTTTCCCTGAGGAATATGATGCAGGATCTCTATCGCATAATCGTTGTCAAGAGCGAAAGGCAGGAAAAATTTATCGAAATTAAGCGATGACAATGCCTTAGGCATTATATTGTCAGGATAGTCAATATACTCCCACTCCGGGACGATAGGATCGCCTCCGGAAATGTAGATTGAAGTCTCCATATCGGCGGGAAGTCCTTCCAGAGAGGCATTTGTTATGTCTATGATTTCACGGTGAAGCCCGATCAGGTCTACACCGCCTTGCAGCAATCGTTTGGTATAGTTGTCATCGCACATAAGTCCGAGAGCAGTATCATCGTATTGCAATGAGGCGCAGCCGAACTCATGTAGTTTCAGTGCAGTCAGGCGGTAAGCTTCCGCTATGTCTCGGATAAGCTCGTCCTTTGAGGAGTACATTGATTCCGGATGGCCATCGGCTAAGTCATAAATCTCCAGAAGAAGACTGGCCGGAGAGGGTAGTGTCTGGCGGCATTTGGCCTGATCAGCCACAACGGCTTTAAGAAAACGGAAATCGTCGAAAAACGGATGGTCAGGATTGAACGTAATCCTGCCTGTGATGTGCAGTACGTCAGCAGCGGCTTCCACCGGCTGATAAATACGGCCGGAATCGATGTGCTCGCAAGAAATGCCTTTCAGCCCAAACCAGAAATCTTTGGCCCAGTGTTTGCGACGAAGTTCCCCTGATGTCACGAACGGCAGACCGGATGATATCTGACGCTCCGCTATCATCCGTATTGCTGCATCTTCTTTTTCGGTGAGGCTCCGGCGGTCGATGCCGCCATGCTCGAAGGCCTGCCGGGCGGCTATAAGGTTCTCATCGGGCAGAAAACTACCTGTAGTTTCAATTTTCATATCTATGGATTGTTGGTTAGAATATTCCGTTTACTCCGCAGAAAATAAGTACCAGGTATCCGAGTACCAGGCCTGCCATACCCATGATCAGACCTGTCCTTACCATGTGTTTCTGCTGTATGAATCCGGTGGCGTCGGCCAAAGCGTTGGGTGGGGTGGAGATCGGTAGCACCATCGCTACGGAGGAGCATATAGCTACGCCTATCAGTAGGGTGGAGACGCCACCAAAAGGCGCCAGCTGCTCAGTCATAGAGCTGCCGGCAATGGCGAGTATGGGAATGAACAGGGCAGCCGTGGCGGTATGGCTGATGAAGTTGGCCATAAGATAGCATAGCAGCCCGGATCCTATTATGACGACCATAGGCGACCATGAGCCGAAAGGTACGGCCTCGATAAGGTGTCCGGCAAGACCGGATTCTTTCATGGCTACTCCCAGTGCAAACGCTCCGGCTATCATCCACAATATACTCCACGACAGTTGCTCGAGATCGCGCTTGGTGATGATGCCGGCCATACACAGCACACCTACCGGAAGCATAGCCACAACATTGGCGTTAACTCCTGTCACTGAATCGGTCAGCCATAGCAGAATGGTGACAGCGAAAGTGACATACACCACTTTGTCTTTCCAATGAGGAGTATGGTCAGATTCGATCTGAAGATGGATCTCTTTCTGCTTGAACGGGAACATGCGTTTCAGTACGAACCAGGCTATGAACAGCAGTATAAGTGTGAGCGGCACCATCACCATCATCCATTGTCCGAATCCTATGCCCATATCCATACCGTTAGGGTCATTGAGAAATTTGAGTGCAATGGCGTTGGGTGGAGTACCGATGGGGGTACCCATTCCCCCGATATTGGCGCCTATAGGAATGGCGAGAGCCAGCCCGATCTTACCCTTGCCGTCGGCGGGCAGTGCGCTTAGCACCGGAGCGAGGAATGTGAGCATCATGGCTGCAGTGGCAGTGTTGCTTATGAACATTGAGAAAACAGCTGTGACAAGGATAAAACCGAGTAGAACATTTTCCGATTTTTTGCCGAACGGAAGCAACATCACTTTAGCCAGTATTATATCGAGTCCTGATTTAGTGGCAGCAATAGCTATGATGAATCCGCCTATAAAAAGCATGATGGTGGGGTCGGCGAAGCAGTGAAGAATGGCGGTGTTGCTGACGAGATTTGGTATTTTCGCTTCGTCGGCACCGATCTGGAAAAACCACAGGGCGCTATCGGAGGTGCAGAATAGGAGAAGCACCACGACTACAAGCGATGTTGTCCACGCCGGCACAGCATCGAAAAGCCACATCAGGGCAGCGAACACGAAGATGGCCAGCACACGGGGCTCGACTGGCGAAAGACCCGGTAAGCCGTAGACCGAAGAGGGCGCTATCCAGAAAAACAATGGTATGGCGATGGCAAATATTAACTTTAGTGCTTTGAGCCCTATTGGATTGCGATTGATTCGGTGCTCTTTTTTCCATTGGTGATATTCCTCGACCAGATGGAATCCATGAAACATTGTGAACATATCAGCAAGTATCAGATATTAGGGTTAACAAACTTTTTCAGGCGAGGATTTATCCCCGAGACATAGAAGCTGCTTTGAACATCGGTCAGACATTCGTCGCAGATAGGCCCTCCGTAGTTGTAGAGAATGAATGACAGTTGTTCGCTGTGAAGCCTCGTTGATTTCAGCCACTGTTGAACATTCAGGAATTCAAAAATAAATTCCTTTTCGCACCTTGGACATTTCATAAAGAGATAATGATGTTTTAAGGTGGAAAAGATAGAGTATGGGAACGACGGAAGCAGCAAACGTCAGGGCACGACAATACGGCTCCCGCATTGTGCGGCAGCGATCGTCGGAAATACGGGCAACCCGTCCGTATTTATATGCCGACATATTGGCTTCGATGTCAATTCTCATCACTTCAAAATCTAATCCACGAGATTATTGAAATTATTTCCCGTCTGGCAGGTCTCCTGACTTATCCTGTTTCACCGGCGCCTTCCCATCGGGATCCCGACAGTGGCTTTATGTCGATGATTTTGGAGGAATTACAGTAGCGGGTCTGTCCCGGATTCACACCGGATTCCCTATTAATCGCGTTTCCGCGAACCAAAACGTGCCGCAAAATTAGCGACAATTTCCCATTTCACCAAAATATTCCCTTCTGACAATCCGGTCAATACGATTAGCTACCGCAAATTTTGTTAATCAGACCAAATAAAACGGCTATTTTTCTCAGTTTTAATTAATAAAAGGCGTTAGCTTTGTATTATGCGATCACTGGAAGTAACGCGAAGATGTTTTCATCCAAGCTTTCCTAGGATGCCCGGCCTAAGCATACTCAGGGCGGCCACGAGAAAGTGTCATAAAAAAGTGAATCCGGCGATACCGCGATGGGTATGCCGGATTGTAATGTCGATTGGATGTGAGGGTGTCAACGGGCGCCGCTCAGCGGGGGCATGAACGCGTCGGGATAGTGTGTGAGGCGGTGGCCGGTCTCGGGTGTGCCTACTATGGTGATGATGTCAAACTGCGGCTCGAACGGGTGTACCAGCTGACTCACATAGGCATCCGCCACCCTCACCATACGCCGAATCTTCTTATCGTCGACCGCTTCAAGCGGATCCACAAAGTCGGTGGAGCGCGTCTTTACCTCCACAAAGATGATTCGCGACCCCTTCTGAGCTACTAAGTCGACCTCCTTGTGGCCCACACGCATATTCAGGTTTACGATCGCGTAGCCGTTGGCGATAAGGTATTCACGTGCAAGGTTCTCGCCCCAGACTCCGAGCCGGTTGTGCTCGGCCACTTAGAGAGCGAGGAGTTTGTCGATATTGGCCTTGAGCTGCTCGCGTGTAGGGCCTGCCATGCGGAGGTCGCGCACCTGCTCGCCGTTCTTAAAGAAGAGTATGGTGGGAATTGACATGATGCGGTGGGTTGTGGCCAGATCGCTCTGCTCGTCTACGTTGTACTTGCCGATCAATACCTTGCCTTCATATTCCTTTGCAAGTTCGTCGACCACCGGAGCCAGACGCATGCAGGGGCCGCACCAGGTAGCCCAAAAGTCGATTACCACCGGCTGGCCGGAGGCTATGATGTCGTTCACATTGCTGTCGGTAAATTCAAATGCCATAATACGTTTAGATTTTTGATGTGTTAAAGAGTGATTGCAAATATACGAATAATTCTCCCGAGTGCGAAAAAATCATTATCTTTGAATTTCCAATCTTTAAGCCTCAGCCTATGATCCCCTTCGTACATCTCCACGTCCACACACAATATTCACTGCTCGACGGTCAGGCATCGGTGCCGGCGCTCGTAGAGAAAGCGCTTGCCGACGGTATGCCCGGCATGGCTATCACTGACCATGGCAATATGTTCGGTGTGAAGGAGATATTCAACTATGTGTATGGCGGAGGAGCCATCAAGACCTTCAAAAAGCGGCTTGAGAAAGCCAAGAAGAAAGGCGACGAAGCCGAGTGCGCACGCCTTGAAGGCTACATCGACCGACTGAAGGCCAAGGACTTCAAGCTGATATTAGGCTGCGAGATGTATGTGGCCAACGGCTCGCTGCTCGACCGAACCGACAAGAGCGATACTGGCCGCCACCTCATCGTATTGGCCAAAAACCGCACGGGCTACAAAAACCTCATCAAACTCGTGTCACAGGCCTACACCGATGGCTTCTACTCCCATCCGCGTACCGACAAGGCCAGCCTCGCCGAGCGCCGCGAAGGCCTCATCATCTGCTCCGCATGTCTCGGCGGCGAACTGCCGCGACTTATCGACACCGGCCGATTCGACGAAGCCCTGCGTCAGGCGCAGTGGTGGAAAGACACCTTCGGCGACGACTACTACATCGAACTGCAGCGCCACCCCTCCGGAAAGCCCGGCGGCAATGTGGAGACTTTCCCAAAGCAGCAGAAAGTCAATGCAAAGCTCATCGAGATAGCCCGGCAACTCGACATAAAGATCATCTGTACGAACGACTCCCACTTCGTCAACGAAGAGGATGCCGAGGCACACGACCGCCTGATCTGCATCTTCACCAACAACTATCTCTCCGATCCCAACCGCATGCGCTACACCAAGCAGGAGTGGTTCAAGACCCAGCAGGAGATGAACGATCTCTTCGCCGACCTGCCCGAAGCGCTGCAAAACACCGTGGGGATAGCCGACAAAGTAGAATATTACTCGATCGACCACGGGCCGATCATGCCCACCTTCGCCATTCCCGAAGAGTTTGGCACCGAGGAGATATACCGTCAGCGTTTCACCCATGAAGACCTCTTCAACGAATTTACCCGCGACGATGCCGGCAATGTGGTGCTTTCGCAAGAAGAAGCCGATAAGAAAATCGAGAAGCTCGGCGGCTACGACAAGCTCTATCGTCTCAAGCTCGAAGCCGACTATCTCGCCGCCCTCGCCTACGAAGGCGCACGCAAGCGCTACGGCGACCCTCTCACCGACGAACTTCGCGACCGCCTGCGCTTTGAACTTCACATCATGAAGACTATGGGCTTCCCGGGCTACTTCCTCATCGTGCAGGACTTCATCAACGTAGCCCGCAATGAGCTCGGCGTCAGCGTAGGTCCGGGTCGTGGCTCCGCAGCCGGCAGTTGCGTAGCTTATTGTCTCGGCATCACCCAGATCGACCCTGTGAAGTATGATCTCCTCTTCGAACGCTTCCTCAACCCCGACCGTATCTCTCTCCCCGATATCGATATAGACTTCGACGACGACGGCCGCGGCGACGTGCTCCGCTACGTCACCAAGAAATACGGCGAAGAAAAAGTGGCCCACATCATCACCTACGGCACTATGGCGGCCAAATCGGCCATCAAGGATGTAGCCCGTGTGGAGCAACTGCCTCTGTCAGAGAGCGACCGACTCACCAAGCTCATCCCGCGACGCATGCCGCAGGACCTTGCCCCCACGCTTCAGAACTGCTACGATCACGTACCCGAATTCCGTCCCGAACTCCAGTCGTCCAATCCCCTCGTAGTCGAGACGCTCAAGTACGCCAAGATGCTCGAAGGCAACGTGCGCAACTTCGGCGTACACGCCTGCGGCGTAATCATCTGTCGCGACGACATCACCGACTGGGTACCCGTGAGCACCGCCGTCGACAAATCGTCTGACTCCAAGGAGCGCATCATCGTGACCCAATACGAAGGTCGCGTGATCGAGGAGACGGGCCTCATCAAGATGGACTTTCTCGGCCTCAAGACACTCTCCATAATCAAGGAGGCTGTAGCCAACATTAAGTCTACCCGTGGCATCGACATCGATATGGACACTATCCCCATCGACGACCCCGCCACATATAAACTATATAGCGAAGGCCGCACAGCCGGTACATTCCAGTTTGAGTCGGCCGGTATGCAGAAATATCTCCGCGAACTCCAGCCCTCCACATTCGAGGACCTCATAGCCATGAACGCCCTCTATCGCCCGGGCCCCATGGACTATATACCCGACTTCATCGCACGCAAGCACGGACGCGCCCCAATAGTCTACGATATACCCATCATGGAGAAATATCTTAAGGACACCTATGGCGTCACGGTGTATCAGGAACAGGTCATGCTCCTGTCGCGTCTGCTCGCCAACTTCACCCGCGGCCAGAGCGATACCCTCCGCAAGGCGATGGGTAAGAAGCTTATCGACAAGATGAACGAGCTCAAAGCCCTCTTCCTTGAGGGTGGTCAGGCCAATGGTCATGACCCCAAAGTGCTTGAAAAAATATGGGCCGACTGGGAAAAATTCGCCTCCTATGCATTTAATAAGAGCCACGCCACATGCTACTCCTGGGTAGCTTTCCAGACCGCGTATCTCAAGGCCAACTACCCGGCAGAATATATGGCCGCCGTGCTCTCTCGCAACCGCTCCGATATTGAGAAACTCTCAGGCTTCATCGACGAATGTAAGAAAATGCACATCCGCGTAAAGGGTCCCGACGTCAACGAGAGCTTCGCCAACTTCGGTGTCAACTCCCGCGGCGATATACGCTTCGGCATCGCTGCTCTCAAAGGCATCGGTGAAAACGTGGCCGACGAGATACTGCGAGCACGCAATTCCGGCGAAGGCCCGTTCAAGGATATCTACGACTTTGTGGAGCGTGTCAATCCCTCTGTGCTCAACCGACGCACCATCGAGACCCTCGCCTACGCCGGTGCATTCGACTGCTTCTCCGACCATATAGCCCGTGAAGACTTCTTCGAGAAAAACTCCAAAGGCGACACCATGGCCGAAGCCCTTCTCCGCTACGGACAGCTCTTTCAGGCCGACAGGATGAATCAGGCCATGTCGCTCTTCGGCGACGACGAATCCGCCGACGCCACCGCCGGACGCCCCCAGATAGTGCGGGCTCTGCCGTGGGTCGACGCAGTGCGGCTCGAAAAAGAGCGCGAGATCGTAGGCACTTACCATAGCGCCAACCCCCTCGACCCCTTCTATATGGAGCTCCGATTCGGATGCGTACCTATCAAGGAATTCCTCGAGCAGCCGCCACAGGAAGGCAAAGAATTTGCCATCGGAGGCATGGTGCTCGAATTCACCTCGCGACCCTCGAAGAAAGGCGGTCATTTCGGCATACTCAAGGTGCAGGACTACACCGGCTCAGCCGAATTCATGCTTTTCGACAAAGACTACATCAACTTCCACAACTACGGAGTACCCGGCATGCCTATATATATCAAGGGTGTCTACACCCGCCGCTTCGCCACCTCCGACGTCAAATTCAAGATCCTCAACATCCGTCTTCTTTCAGAGATTCAGGGCGCCGTCGTGTCCGACCTCACAGTGCTCATCAACCCCGATAGCCTAAACCCCGCCGTAGCCTCCCTGCTCGGCGAGCGCATGCAGCAGTCAGGACCCGACGAGACGGGCACACTAAGCTTCCGTGTAGTCGACCCCCTCACAGGCCGTTCGGTACTCCTCCTGTCGCCCAAACCCTGCAAACTCGACAGAGAGCTCGTAGAACTCATCGAATCCTTCGACCTCCAGCTCGTACCCCACCTCTCCACCCCCAACGGCTGACAGGACGCAAAGCCATAAATCATCAAGCGGGCGCATCCCAACCAAGAGAGAATGCGCCCGCATTATTTTTGAGCGGATTGGATAGGCTATTTTATGATTCGCGCCACATTGGTACCTTGGCGCAGGATATAGAAGCCGGGAGCAAGTGTGTCAATTGTACCGCCAAGCCTTACGCCCTGCATATTATACACATCGTACGGCAAAGCGTAGTCAATCCCGCCGTCGACCTCATCTACTCCGGTCAATGCGATATCAGCCACATCGGCACTCACTACAGCTTCCGCCACCGGACCGTTGGCATACAAGGTCTCTGCCACGATCTTGCACACACCGGCATCACCGGCGGCCATAGTCCGGAATTCGGGTGAATCCACATGGAGCGTCACCACACCATTCTGATCTACCGATGCGATTTCGGGATGCGTCGAGCGCCAGTACACATTCTGCAATGTAGCATTGGCGGGTGCCATCGTAGCGGTGAGCCTGAATGTATCACCGGCACGGCCGGCAATCAACGGCGTATCCATAGTCAGGCCGATAGCCTCTACCATTGCCTGGCGATAGTGGAATGAACTCCAGCAAGTGGCCGTGGTGTATCCGGCGGGATTGCCCTGAAGATAGAGGTCGCCCGAATACTCGTCAAACACATTGTCGCTGGCCTCGGGAGGCGTAGGAGCTGTGATGTAGAGATTGGCCACCGGCACACCGGAAAATGCCATATCGCCGATACTCTTTACCCGGCTTCCCATCACCACCTTCACCAGATTAAGACATTCGAAGAAGGCATCGATACCGATCGTCTCTACCGATGGCGGAAGCACGATCTCCGACAGACCGGTACAGGCCCAGAATGCGTAATCGCCGATTTCAGTAATCGTTGGGGGCATCACTACCTCGGTGAGCGACGTACAGTTGTCGAATGCGTTCTTGCTGATCGAAGTGAGCGAGTGGCCTATAGTCACTTTGCGCAGACCCGTACAGGCGGTAAAGGCTGCCGCCCCGAGCGAAGTCACAGAATTGGGTATCGTAAGCTCCGTAATACCACGGCAGGCGTCAAACGCTTTGTAGCCAATCTCTTCGAGGGTATTGGGAAGCGAAAGTGTCTTGAAGCCATGGCTGTAGTAAAAGGCGTTGGCTCCGATTGTAGTAACGGATTCGGGGATAGTAACCGACTGGAGTGCCGTACAGCCCGTGAATGTGGCGTCGCCGATAGCGGAAATCGAGTTCGGCACTACCAGATCTACCACCTCCGAACCGCCGACATATAGATGACCGGCACACGAGAGCGGATTGGCATTCGTGTCGCCAAACGTGATAGCGCATAGATGCTCCAGACTGGGAAAATCAGCCTTTGTCAGCGCATTGCATCCGCGGAAGGCATATTCGCCGATACTGGTCACGGAGTTGCCGATCGATACAGCCGTGATCGACGAACACCCGTCGAATGCATTCGCGCCGATACTTGATACCGAATTAGGTATATCTATGCTGCCGGTGATGCTGGTGCAGCCGCTGAAGGCCTTGGCCGCTATGATATTGATCTGCGCATCCCGACTGAAAGTCACCGATGTAAGACCCGTGCATCCTTCGAAAGCACTCGCACCGATACCGGTCAGCACATACTCGGTAAAATTATCCGGATCATCGTCGACGAAACTCACCGGTATATTAGCCTCCGTCAGAGCCGAGTAATCACCCTGAATAAGCAGTGCCTCTATATGGTCGGAATTCTCAAGCACACGGTAGCGGAACACACCGTCGGTAAGCGTCTTAGTAGCCACCGAGCCCACATAGATTCGACGGAAGAGCGCCCAGTTGGTCATCAGATACTCTTCGAGCGAATTTTCAGGTATATAGAGAGCCGCACGGCTGTATGTCACATCATCAAACGCGATTGGCGACACATCTGGCGTCGGGCCGTACACGTTGATACGTGTAAGTTCCGTACATCCGCTGAAAGCGTTGGCAAGAATCGATGTCACCGATGCCGGTATCGTGATCTGCGTGAGGCCCACACAATCCTGGAATGCCGAGCGGCCTATAGTCTCCACAGAGCCGGAGATGGTGAGCGACTTAATGCCGTCGCAACCGTAAAACGAGTTGGCGGTGACAGTCTGCACCGTCGACGGTATCACAAGCTCAGTCACCAGTTCGCCATTGATATGCAGATCCTTGGCATAGGCCAAAGGATTCGATGAGTAGGTATAGAACCGCATATTGCACATATGCTCCACACTTGAGAAGTCGGCCCATTCCAGCCCAGTACACCCCTCGAAAGCACCGCTGCCGATATCCGTCACTGATTCCGGTATCGTGATTGATGCCAGCGACGTGCAGTTGGCGAATGTATTGCCGCTGATCATAGTGATGGCATTGGGCAGCGTCACCGAGGTCAGTCCCGTGCAGCCGGCAAATACCGACGTCCCCATCTGCGTCACCGAATTGGGTATCACTACCGATGTCAACCCGGTGCATCCATCGAAGGCGCGCCAGTTGATGTCGGTAAGTCCCGAGCTGAACTTCACCGACTTAATACCGGTGCAGTTCACGAAAGCACAGTAGCTGATCGACGTCACCGATTCGGGAATCACAAGATCGATCACCTCCGAGCCACCCACATACAGGCGGCGTGCCGTATACATAGGATTAGAATACACATCGCCGAAATCCATCGCGCATATCGACTCCACATTGGCAAACTCTGCCCGGATGAGATTCGGACAGTTGAATGCCTGATCGCCAATCTCCGTCACCGACTCGGGGATCGACACCGATGTAAGCGGATCGCAGCCATAGAAAGCATACGAACCTATCTTCGTCACCGAATTGGGTATCACTGCCGACGTTATCTCCTGTCCACCTATATATAAATGGTGTGCGATATTGAGCGGATTGGAATAGAGATAAGCAAACTCTATCGAGCACAGCGACTCAATGCTCTCAAACTCCGCCCGAGTCAGACCCGTACAGTCCTGAAATGCCGCCAGACCCACATAAGCCAGCGAAGCGGGAAGCGACACCGACGTCACCTTAGAGCATCCGGCAAACGCATACTCGCCGATCATCGCCAGCGAACTCGGAAGCGTAATCGAAGTCACCTCGCCGCAACCATAGAAAGCATAGTCGCCGACCGCGGTCACCGATTCGGGGATATCAAGCGATGTCACCTCTGCGCCACCTATGTATAAATGGTGTGCCAGAGAGAGTGGATTGGAATTGACGTAGGTAAACTGCATTTCACACAGAGCCTCCAGACTGGCAAATTCGGCCTTGGTCAGTCCTGAGCAGCCCTGAAAAGCGCCCACGCCAACCGAAGTCAACGTCTCAGGAATCGACACCGACGTAAGGCCGGTGCACTCGTAGAATGCATAGTCGCCTATACTCACCACTGTATATTCCGTACTACCGTCGCTCGCCGTGGAGGGAATCACCACCCTGCCGCTCACGTCGTTACCTTTGGTCACAACTCCGGTGATAGGGCTTTCCGTACCAGCCTTCACGCGGCATGTACGGGCATTGGTGCTTATGATGTCATAATCAAGAGTCTGATCATCGTAAGTATATGTAAACGAGCGTGCCATAGATGGCAACACAATGAGTAATCCGAGCAGAAATGATAGATATCGCTTCATGGTAGTAAAGCTCTGAATGGTGGATGATTCGGTAGATAGAAAGTCAAGTATATGTGTAAAGATATTTAAGGCAAGGTATATGCCACAAAGATAATGATAATTTACTTCAATCCAACTTTTTCACCCCTATTTCACAAAAAACTTACAATTTTTCACTAAACAATCGGCGGCGGGGCGGCGTTGTAATGATATCATAACCGAAATTCAAGTATTAATTAATAAAAACCTTTACGAATATGGACAAATATGTATGCGACGTATGCGGTTGGGTCTACGACCCCGAAGTAGGTGATCCCGAAAACGGTATCGCACCCCGTACTCCCTTCGAAGACATCCCCGACGATTGGGTATGCCCCCTCTGCGGAGTAGGTAAGGATGAGTTCTCTCTCGAAAAGACTCTCTGATTCTTCCGCCTCCCACTACGCCGAACCCTGGAAGCGATACGGCACAGCTTTCAGGGTTCGCCGCATTTTTACTACTTTTGCATCTACATATCCACCTCACTGCTATGACTACCGACGACATCACCCGAAACATCAACTCCCGACTGGGAATCTCCACACTCAACGATATGCAGCAGGCTATGGCTCGCACCACGGCCAAAGCCGTTATCCTCACCGCACCCACAGGGTCGGGAAAGACTCTGGCGTTCGCCATCGCAATGCTCCGTGCCTTGCGTAGCGATGCTAAAGCGAAGCCGCAGGCTCTGGTGCTGGCGCCCTCGCGCGAACTCGTGCTGCAGATAGCGGAGGTGGTGCGTCCGATTGCTACCGACCTCAAGACGGTAGCGCTATACGGTGGCCACTCCTTCCTCGACGAGACGCGGTCGCTCTCGCCGATGCCCGACATTATCATAGCCACTCCAGGCCGACTGCTCGACCACATGCAGCGCGGAACTCTGACCATCGACGGGCTGCGTTGCCTCGTGCTCGACGAGTACGATAAGTCGCTCGAACTTGGCTTCGAGAGTGAGATGCGCCGCATCCTCCGCCGCACAGGCCGGGTGGATAAGGTGATCCTCACCTCGGCCACACGCATGGCGACACTCCCCGACTTCGTAAACATTGACACACCCGAACTGCTTGACTTCACCTCCGACGAAGCCCCGGAGAATCCGGTGGATATCATAGAAGTAAAATCATATACGCCCGACAAGCTCGACACCCTCACCGGACTGCTCTCAACCTTCCCCACCGGCGATCGCACTATCATCTTCGTCAACCACCGCGAGAGCGCCGAGCGCGTATACCGGCATCTCAGGAAACTCGGATATCCCGCCGGCCTATATCACGGCGCACTCGACCAGCAGCAGAGAGCGACGGCCGTGGATATGCTCGCCAACGGCACCACTCCCATACTCGTGGCTACCGACTTGGCTGCACGCGGACTCGACATATCGAAGCTGCGCAATGTGGTACACTATCATCTGCCCGTCGACGACAAGGCGTGGACCCACCGCAACGGCCGTACCGGGCGCCAGAACGCCGATGGCACCGTATGGGTCATCACCTCCGACTCCGACAACCGCCCCGAGTATATCGCACCTACCCGCTCGTTCGTACCCCCGATAGCCACAGGCCGCCCCGAACCGTCGGCCACAGCCACGCTCTACATTCAGGCCGGCAAGAAAGACAAGATATCGAAGGGCGACGTGGCCGGATTCATCGCTGCCGCCGGAGCCGCCCGCTCCGACATCGGCCTGATCAACGTCTACGACCACCACTCGCTCGCCGCCGTGCCCGCCTCCGAGGCCGAAGCTATCGCAGCCACAGCTTCATCTCTGAAACTCAAGGGCAAAAAGACGCGTGTGAGCGTGATGCATCCGTAGCACAGTCGGCGCAGAAGTGTGCCATTGGTTAATCGAGTGTTAAGACACGGCTCCAAAGTGTTGCAATAATCTAAAGATTTGCTATATTTGCAATCACTAACATAAATACCCTATTCATTATGGCAAAAGTACAAGGAGCCGTAGATATCGATGCCGAACGCTGCAAAGGATGCAACCTCTGCGTAGTGGCATGTCCCGTCTCCGTGCTGAGTCTTCAGCCCAAAGAAGTTAACAACCGCGGATATCACTTCGCTTACGCTGTAAATCCGGATCAGTGCATCGGCTGTGCGTCGTGCGCGCTGGTATGTCCCGATGCATGTATCGAAGTCTATCGTGTAATCGAGAAATAACATGAAAGAAGAAGTAAAACTCATGAAGGGCAACGAAGCCATAGCCCACGCAGCCGTGCGCTACGGTTGCGACGGCTACTTCGGTTACCCCATCACTCCGCAGAGCGAAGTACTTGAGACTCTAGAAGCACTGATGCCGTGGGAGACCACCGGTATGGTGGTGCTTCAGGCCGAAAGCGAGGTAGCATCGATCAATATGGTCTACGGCGGCGCATCCACCGGCAAAGCCGTGATGACCTCATCGTCGAGCCCAGGCATATCTCTGATGCAGGAAGGACTGTCGTATATCGCCGCCGGCGAATTGCCCGCACTCGTAGTCAACGTGATGCGCGGCGGTCCCGGTCTCGGCACCATCCAGCCCTCGCAGAGCGACTATTTTCAGGCCACCAAGGGCGGCGGACACGGCGACTACCATTATATCGTGCTCGCTCCCTCCACCGTACAAGAGATGGCCGACTTCGTGGGCCTCGGCTTCGATCTCGCATTCAAATACCGCACACCCGCCATGCTTCTGGCCGACGGCGTCGTAGGTCAGATGATGGAGAAAGTGGTACTCCCGGAGCCCCGCAGCCGCCGCACTCCCGAGCAGATAGCCGAGCAGTGCCCCTGGGCTGTGACCGGTGATCCCACAGGACGCAAGCGCAACGTGCTCACCACTCTTGAACTCGAGAGCGACAAGATGGAGGTCAACAACCATCGCCTTCAGGCCACCTACCGCCGCATCGAGGAGAATGAGGTGCGCTATCAGGAATACTTCATGGAGGATGCCGAAGTAGTGTTCGTGGCATTCGGATCTATAGCCCGTATCTGCCTGAAAGCCATCGAGGATGCACGTGAGCAAGGCATCAAGGTAGGCCTTATCCGACCCATCACCCTCTGGCCCTTCCCCACCAAGCGCATCACCGAACTCGCCTCTAAGGCCAAAGGCTTCATGGTTGTGGAGCTCAACGCCGGCCAGATGGTGCAGGACGTACGCCTCGCCGTCGAAGGCAAAGCACCCGTCTACCACTACGGACGCATGGGCGGCGTGATACCCAACCCGCAGGAGGTATTCGATGCCACAGTGTCTCATTTTCCGTTTCTGAAAAAGTAAAGCGATATGAAAGCAGAGGATATAAAACGCAGCGAGAACAAGGTATACTGCCGCCCCGAGCTGCTCAACGATACTAATATGCACTACTGCCCCGGCTGCTCCCATGGTGTAGTCCACAAGCTCGTGGCAGAAGTGATAAAGGAGATGAACCAGGAGAACAACGCCATCGGCGTAGCTCCCGTAGGGTGTGCAGTATTCGCCTACAACTATATCGACATCGACTGGATCGAAGCCGCCCACGGCCGTGCGCCCGCAGTAGCCACCGGCGCCAAACGCCTCAATCCCGAGCGTCTGGTATTCACATATCAGGGCGACGGTGACCTCGCCGCTATCGGCACTGCCGAAACAATCCACGCCGCCAACCGTGGCGAAAACATAGCCATAATATTCATCAACAACGCCATATACGGCATGACCGGCGGACAGATGGCTCCCACCACGCTCATCGGACAGAAGACAGCCACTACACCCTACGGACGTCGGGTAGATCTCAACGGCCACCCACTCAAGATATCCAACTTGCTGGCCGAACTCGAAGGCACCTGCTACGTGACACGACAGACTGTACATACACCCGCTGCCGTGCGCAAGGCCAAAGCTGCCATCCGCAAGGCTTTCGAAAACTCGCTTGCCGGCCTCGGCACTTCCGTTGTGGAAGTGGTAGGCACCTGCAACAGCGGCTGGAAACTCACCCCCGACCAGGCCAACAAATGGATGGAGCAGAATATGCTCCCCTTCTACCCTCTGGGCGACCTTAAAAACAATTCCGCAAAATGAAAAAAGAAATCATAGCAGCAGGTTTCGGCGGCCAAGGTGTGCTGTCGATGGGCAAGATTCTGGCCTACGCCGGACTTATCGACGATCTCGAAGTGACCTGGATGCCCTCATACGGCCCCGAACAGCGCGGCGGCACGGCCAACGTCACCGTAGTGCTCTCCGACCGCCCCATCAGTTCCCCGGTGCTCGACAGCTACGACACTGCCGTAGTGCTCAATCAGCAGAGCCTCGATAAATTCGAGTCGAAAGTGAAGCCCGGCGGAGCACTCATCTACGACCCCTATGGCATACACCGTATGCCCACACGCACCGATATCAATATCTATCCCGTGCCGGCCATGGATGTAGCCATGGAGCTCAAGAGCGCCAAGTCCTACAACATGATCATACTCGGCGCTCTGCTCAAGCTCAACCCGATCGTGAGCGTGGAGTCCGTGATGCAGGGTCTGAAGAAATCGCTCCCGGAGCGCCACCACCATCTGCTGCCCGCCAACCGCGAAGCCATCACCCGCGGCATGGAGCTCGTCTGATACACTCTCCACTCTGCGCACTGACTGATGAACGGCACCCCTCTGCAACTGCTTCTCTCGCTCCCCCCGGTGGCCGCGCGCGAACTTAATGCCGCGCCTCCGGCCAATATCACCATACCCGTATTCGCCGGAAACGACCCCCCCGGCAGCCGCATCGGCTCAGGCGGAGGCACAGTAGCACTCATCAGGCAGTGGCTCGAATCATCGCCGGCCATTCATCCCGACACCAAAAAGATTATAATCCACAGCTGCGGTCAGAGCCGACGGCTACCGGCCTACGCTGCCACCGGAAAGATTCTTACTCCGATGCCGGTGATGCGGTGGTCGACGGGCGAAAAGATCGACCAGACGCTGCTCACCATGCAGTTGCCGCTCTACGAGCGCATCATGGCATCCACGCCATCCGGAGTCAACACACTGATAGCCAGCGGCGACGTACTCCTGCGATCATCCGGTGCATTCGACTCGCTACCAGATGTCGACGTGATATGCTTCGGCCTGTGGGCCGAACCCGAGCAGGCATCACGCCACGGCGTATTCTTCAGCAGCAAAGAGATGCCCCACGGACTCGACTTCATGCTGCAGAAACCGTCGGTAGCCACAATCAATGAATTGGCGCAGACCCACTATTGGCTAATGGACATAGGCCTGTGGCTGCTGAGCGACCGGGCCATGCAACGTCTTACCGAGCGATCCACCGAGCCCGATGGCTCCCTACGCTTCTACGACCTCTACAGCGAATTCGGCTGCGCGCTTGGCGACAACCCCACGCGTCCCGACAGCCTGCTCCGCGATCTCACAGTAGCAGTATTGCCCTTACCCGAGGGGGAATTTCTGCATTTCGGCACCACAGCCGAACTGCTCACATCCACCGTCGCTCTTCAAAGCAAAGTCAGCGACCAGCGCCTCATACATTCATACCACAGCCGCCCCAACTCCACTATATTCGTACAGAACTGTAGCATCGGTACCACATTCACCGATGCCAACGAGTGGATATGGATTGAAAACAGTTGCGTGGGCTCCGGCTGGCAGTTGTCGAGCCACAATGTAGTGACCGGCGTTCCTGTCAACGACTGGACACTCTCACTCCCCGACGGCATCTGCCTCGATATGGCTCCCTATGCCGGCACATCGCTCACGGCAGTGCGACCCTATGGCTTCCGCGACCCGATGCGCGGCGCTCCGGACTCCCCCGACACCCTGCTGCTTGGCCGCCCGGCCATTGAGTGGGCCGCAGAGCGCGGCATCGACTTACCGCCGGCCGACGATATCTATTCCGCACCACTCTTCCCGCTCCTCTCCGACCTCTCCGACATACTCGCCGTAGTGCGATGGATGACGTCGGAACCGGAGCTCACCACCGGACGCGACGTATGGCTGTCGGCCACCCACGTGAGTGCCGCCGACATCTGCGACCGTACCGACATCGCCGCACTCAGCGCCTCCCGTCTCCAATGGCTCCGTCACGATCTGCCCATCCTTGCGGCCAACTATCCCAAAAGCGTATATTATCAACTCGACCTCAACGACATAGCCCACAAATTGGTAGCGCTTGATGTAGCAGCACCCGACCCACTCCCATCCGAAGCGCCCCTGCTGAAGCACCTGCGCAACGCCGCCCTGCTCGGCCGCGTCGCCACCCTCTACGGCCGGGAATCAGCTGAGACCGATCGTGCTTACCGCCTGCTCAGCAGCGGCATACTCGGCTCTCTCCCCTCGGAGCGTCCCGTACCGAAATGCACCGCCTACTCCGATCAGATCGTGTGGGCGCGCTCGCCGGTGCGTATCGATCTGGCCGGAGGCTGGACCGACACACCTCCTTACTCCACGCTGCGTGGCGGCTCAGTGGTCAACGTAGCCCTTGACCTTGGCGGACAGCCCCCGCTTCAGGCATTCGTAAAGCCCTGCGCCGAACGTCATATCATACTTCGCTCCATTGATCTGGGAGCATCAGAGACAATCACCGACTACGACGCGCTGCGCGCCTTCAACCGTATCGGCAGCCCATTCGCCATACCCAAGGCGGCACTCGCTCTGGCCGGCTTCCTACCCGAATTTTCCGACACCGCCTTCCCGACACTCCGCGAGCGACTCGACGCATTCGGCAGCGGAGTGGAGATCACACTACTGTCGGCCGTGCCCGCCGGCTCCGGTCTCGGCACGAGTTCCATACTGGCAGCCACCGTATTGGCAGCCGTCGGCGACTTCTGCGGATTAGGCTGGAACGACACCGACATCTGCTCCCGAACCCTCGCGCTTGAGCAACTCCTCGGCACATGCGGCGGATGGCAGGACCAGTACGGAGGCATTCTGCCCGGAGTGAAGACACTCCGTACCACTTCAGGATGGAAACAGGAACCCGTATGCAACTGGCTCCCCGACGACATCTTCACCGACCGTCGGTTCGCTCCTTGCCACCTGCTCTACTACACCGGTATCACGCGCACGGCCAAGGGAATCCTTGGTGAAATCGTGCAGAACATTATGCTCAACGACTCTACGACACTTACCCTGCTCGACAGCATGGATCGCCACTCGCGCGCCACAGCCAAAGCGATACAGAGCCGCGACATCGAAGCTTTCGGACGACTTGTCGGACACTCGTGGACCCTCAATCAGGCACTCGACCGCGGCACTAATCCTCCCGCCGTACAAGCCATCATCGACAAAGTAGCCCCGCATCTGCTTGGCTGCAAACTCCCCGGAGCAGGAGGTGGCGGCTTCCTCTACATGGTAGCGCGCAATGCCTACAGCGCATCGCGCATCCGTGAAATCCTTGAAGCTGACAGCGTAAACCCCGGCGCACGCTTCGTAGGCATGTCCGTCAGCACCGACGGCCTCCGCATCTCCCGCAGCTAACCCCACCCAAAATACAGAAATATTGCAGCTTTTTGGAATAAAAAGCGTATATTTGCGCTCGCAACATATCAAAAGCAACCTTTTTTAAAAAAATCAATATCCCACATGAAAAAATTTATGGAAAAGCTCGCTATGCTTGCTCTCTGCGTAGCGACGGGCGTAAGTTTCGCAGCTTGCTCCGACGACAAGAGCGACGACGGCTACGAAGTAGTGGATCCCACCACCCCTGAAACACCCGAGTTTACCACAAATCTCAACTCCGAAGGCCAGTACCGCGGCGACTTCTTCGACTCCGGCAGCGGCAATATCCTCGTAGGTATCTCCGACAACACCATCGTATACGATCTGGAGACCGACAAATTCACAGGCAACGGCAAGATGATCGCTATCTGCTTCTGCACCGCCATCGCCGAAGATCCCGACTTCGCCGAACTCGTACAGGGCAAATACACCGGCAACAACACTCACGACAAAGGCTCATTCACCCTCGGCGGTCAGAGCTACATCGTGACCTACGCCAACGGTAAGGCTACTAAGGCTGCTGTCACCCAGGGCAACGTCACAGTCACTGCCTACGGCGACGGCGTATACTCCATCGAAGGCACTCTCATCACCGGTGCCGGTGCCACCAAGGTGAACTATGTAGGTAAAATACCTATGTACAACCGCTCCTTCTTAGGCTCCATGAGCAATCTCACTTCAGCCGTTCAGCTCCCCGAATTCAAGGCAGTCGCCATGATCAACCATGGTACTTACTACTCTGATCAGACTGAGTACATACAGCTGGGTTTGGCCGGCGAAAACTACACGCTCCTCAACAATTACGGCGACGGACAGTGTGTATGGTTTGCTCTCAACGTCAACTTAGGCGCAAACGGCATACCCTCCGGCACATATTCCGTAATCGATTCCGGAGCAATGGGCGAAGATGAGGACTTCAATCCCTTCACCATTATCGACGGATTCTATTATCCCCCGCTCGACGCCTCCTACGGCTCATGGTACTACTACAGCGGTGGCGGCGTAGAAGCTGCTATCAAAGGCGGCAATGTCACCGTGCTCAACAAGGGCAACAATCAGTACACCGTCAACATCAACGTGAAGGACGGCCACGGCAACGCCATCACCGGCAGCTACGAAGGCGAGATCGTCTACATCGACGCCAGGAATTAATATCCCTATCCCCAAAATCGCACACAGCCTGCGGATTCCCTCCGGATCCGCAGGTTGCTTTTTTTGCGATTATGTCTGAATTAATTAAATTTGTGGAAAAATAATCCACCCATGAGCCAGTCCGACATACAGCAATCAGGCCCGATAGGAGTATTCGACTCAGGCTACGGCGGACTCACGATACTTCGCGAGATCAGGAGCCGCCTGCCGCAATACGACTATATATATCTGGGCGACAATGCCAGAGCTCCTTACGGCACACGCTCATTCGATGTGGTCTACCGCTTCACGCTCGAAGCTGTGCGTCACCTCTTCGACCGCGGATGCCGCCTCGTGATTCTGGCTTGCAACACCGCATCGGCCAAGGCGCTCCGATCCATCCAGCAGCGCGACCTGCCCGGCATCGATCCCACGCGCCGGGTGCTCGGAGTGATACGCCCCACAGTGGAGCGGCTCGGCCGGCTGAGCCGCAACGGCCATATAGGCCTTCTGGCCACCCACGGCACCGTAAGCTCACACAGCTACGATATGGAGATCGAGAAGCTGTATCCCGACCGCTCCATTACGCTCACATCCAAGGCCGCTCCAATGTGGGTACCACTGATCGAAAACGGCGAGGCCGACAAGCCCGGCGCCGACTATTTCGTAACCAAATACATAGGAGAGCTTATGGGTGCAGATCCGCAGATCGACACCCTTCTGCTCGGATGCACCCACTTCCCGATACTCTACCCCAAGATTCGTGCCGCTGTGCCCGAAGGAGTAGATATCGTATGTCAGGGCCACATCGTAGCCGACAGCCTGGCCGACTACCTCCGCCGCCATCCCGAGATGGAGCGGCGCTGCGGCAAAGGGGGAGCGTGCCGCTACCTCACCACCGAGAGCCCCGACGCATTCTCGCGCCTGGCCGCAATGTTTCTGGGCGAAGATGTCGATGCAAGCCACGTAGTCCTTTAATTTCCTCACATCAATAATCACACTAAAAAAAGCATTCACGAATATGAGACTCGACGGACGACGTAAATCCACCCATGTTGACGACCGACGCGGTCAGTCGTCAGGCCGGCGCGGCATAGCCATCGGCGGTAGCATAGTAGGTATCATCATCGCAGCCGTAGTCACCTGGCTATCCGGCGGCAATCCCGTCGACGTGCTCTCCGGAGCCCTCGGCGACACCGGATTCCAATCTCAGCAGCCCACCTACACACCATCAGCCGAAGAGGAGGAACTGGCCGACTTCTCCAAGAAGATATTCGCAGGCACCGAAGATGTCTGGACCAAACTCTTTGCCGAGCAGGGACTCCCCCCCTACGAGCCTCCTACTCTCGTGCTCTACACCGGCGCCACCACAAGCGGATGCGGCAATGCCGACGCCTCCATAGGCCCATTCTACTGCTCCGCCGACGAGACCGTATACATCGACCTCTCTTTCTTCTCCGATATGCGCCGCACCATCGGTGCCGACGGCGACTTCGCCTATGCCTACGTGATAGCCCACGAGGTAGGCCACCACGTACAGCATCTGCTCGGACAGCTATCGCAGAGCCACGCCAAGATGCAGCGATCGTCGCAGACCGAGTCCAATCGCGAGAGCGTGCGCCTCGAACTGCAGGCCGACTACTACGCCGGTGTGTGGGCTCACCACGACAACCTCATGTTTGGCTCCCTCGAACCCGGCGACATCGAAGAAGCCCTCGACGCCGCACAGAAAATCGGCGACGACTATCTGCAGAAGCGCGCACAGGGCTATGCCGTGCCCGATTCATTCAACCACGGCACCTCCGCACAGCGCGAGCGCTGGCTCCGCAAAGGACTCAACACCGGCACAATAGCCGGAGGCGACACCTTCTCTCCAACCTACAGTTCACTCTGATCATCCCCACCCACATAACACAATAATATGAAACCCTACGACGAAAACATACTCTACATCATCCCCGCCCGCGGCGGAAGCAAAGGCATACCCCGCAAAAACATCAAAGTACTCGCCGGACGCCCCCTCATCCACTACTCCATCGACGTAGCCCGACAGCTGGCCAACGACGACCACATCATCGTGTCCACCGAAGATAACGAAATCATACAGGTAGCCGAAGCCACAGGCCTGCCCGTACACTATCGCCGTCCGGCAGAGCTCGCCACCGACACCGCCGGTTCCTACGGCGTGATCATCGACGCAATGGACTGGGCCGATGCCCGGGGCATCAAGTACGACAAGGTATGTCTGCTCCAGCCCACATCACCCCTCCGCATCGTCGACGACGTGAAAGCCTGCATCGACATGTACACTCCGGAAGTCGACATGGTAGTCACCGTAGCCGAATCGCGCAGCAACCCCTACTACAACTGTCTCGAAGCCGATCCCGTCACCGGCTACCTCACCATCAGTAAAGGTCACGGCATGTACACTCGCCGCCAGGACGCGCCAAAAGTATGGGAATACACCGGCTCGGTCTACGTATTCAATCCCGAATCATTGCGCCGCCACACACTCGGCGAGATGAACAAGCGCCTCGGATGCCCCACACCCGCAGAGCGTTGCGTCGATCTCGACAACACCACCGACTGGATGCTTGCCGAAACCCTCATCTATCAGGCAAAAGCCAACGCCCCCAAGGAGTAACATTCCGGCCCTCTCAGGTGTTATAATCATATATAATACTAATTCTACTCATAACCACAAACATATCCAAGCCATGGCCGATTCCAACTTTATAGACTATGTGAAAATTCATTGCCGCTCCGGCAAAGGCGGAGCGGGATCCCGTCATTTCCATCGCGCTAAATACGTCCCCAAAGGAGGCCCCGACGGAGGCGACGGAGGCCGTGGCGGACATATCATCCTCAAAGGCAACAAACAGATGTGGACACTGCTTCCGCTCAAGTTCAACCGCCACATCTTCGCCGGCAACGGCGAATCCGGATCCGCCGGCCGAAGCTCCGGCAAGGACGGTCAGGACGTGATCGTGGAAGTACCCACCGGCACCGTAGTGTTCGATGCCGAGACCGGCGAATTTCTCTGCGAGGTCAACGAGCACGGTCAGGAAATCAAGCTCCTCCGTGGCGGACGCGGTGGCCTCGGCAACTGGCACTTCAAGTCATCCACCAACCGCACCCCACGCTACGCTCAGCCCGGCGAACCCGCCATCGAGCGCACCGTCATACTCGAGCTGAAGCTGCTCGCCGACGTAGGCCTCGTAGGCCTACCCAACGCCGGCAAGTCTACGCTCCTGTCCGCCGTATCGGCCGCCCGTCCAAAGATAGCCGACTACCCGTTCACCACCATGGAGCCACAGCTCGGCATCGTGTCATATCGCGGCAACCGCTCCTTCGTCATGGCCGACATCCCCGGCATCATCGAAGGCGCCAGCGAGGGCAAAGGCCTCGGCCTGCGATTCCTCCGCCACATCGAGCGCAACGCCGTGCTCCTGTTCATGGTTCCCGCCGATGCCGACGACATCAAAGCCCAGTATGAAACGCTGCTCAACGAGCTCCGCCAGTTCAATCCCCAGCTGATGGACAAGGAGCGCGTGCTCGCCATATCCAAGTCCGACCTGCTCGACGAAGAGCTGCGCCACGAAATCGAAAAGACACTCCCCGCCGACATCCCCCACGTATTCATATCAGCCGTCACCGGCTTCGGCCTCGACGAGCTCAAGGATGTGCTCTGGGGAGCCATCACCGACGAGCGCAACCAGATAGCCACGCCCGACATCACCCATCGCCCGCTCGACGGCCATCACCGCGTACGCGAGGAGGATGAATTCGTATTCGACACCCCCCCGACCATCGAAGCCGACGAGGACAACGAAGAGGACTTCGACGACGATTTCGACAATTCGTACGACGATATCGAGTGGGACGACGACTACAACCTCGATATGATCGACGAAGATGGCGATACCCGAAAGGATTGACCTTCTCCCCCGATGCCCCGGCGTTACAGCCGTGAGCATCCCCCGCGGCCCGCACTCCCCCGACAGCCCGTATAGCGGATTCAACGCCTGCCACTACGTAGGCGATGATCCGGCTCACGTCGATGCTTGCCGCCGCGATCTTGCCGCAATGCTCGGACTCACACCCGACCGGTTGGTCATACCACGCCAGACCCACTCAGCCCGCGTCGAGATCGTCACCGATCCTTCAGCAGTACTCGAAGGAGTCGACGCACTCGTCACCGACCGCCCCGGCATAGCACTGTGTATCAACACCGCCGACTGCGTGCCCATAGTCCTCGCCGACCACGTGTCCGGCGTGATCGGCGCAGCCCATAGCGGCTGGCGCGGCACCATAGCATCCATCGCCGCCCTCACCGTCGAAGCCATGGTAAGCCTCGGAGCCGATCCCGGGCGCATACAAGCAGCCATGGGGCCATGCATCTGCAGCCGGTGCTATTGCGTAGGCGAAGACGTTGCCCGTCAGTTTATTGACAAATATGGCAAGGAATCTGACCAAGTGGTTAGACCATTCGGTCAGTACCACATCGACCTGCCGCAAGCCGTGAGGCTCACCCTGCTCCACGCAGGGCTCAAGCCCGGGCACATATCCCTACCTACGGAGTGTAGCCATCACACACCTGCCGGGCGCTGGCCATCCGCGCGCCGCCTCGGCATCGCCTCACCCCGCACCCTCACCGCCATCTTCAAGCAGTAATGATTATTCCGGAAGGGGGCCGCGGGGGAAGGCATCGATGAAACTGCCCGGCGTAGAATTGATGATGCGGCAGCCGGCACGGCGCGCGAAGCGCTCAATCAGATGATAGGCGCGGAATGCCACATAGAAGCTGTGGATTATCTGATGTATGCGGATATCCTTGTAGATCGTGGCCGAGCGCTGATGCTCCTCCTTGTTGTCCTCATAGTAGTGAGGCTGCACCGACACCACCGTATTATTATCGTCGACTTCGAGCGTGCGCGTCCACGAATGGTCGGCACCGGTCACGTATACCGTCTTGAATCCCATCTTTATAGCGCACATCAGCGAAGGTATCAACACATTGCGCGGGCGCGGCATCGCGCGACCCGACCCGTAGGCCAGGTTCTCAAACCACTCATAGCCCTCCACGCCTACCATATTGAAGCCCTCCACAGTGATATTGGCGCCCAGCCCCATAGCCTTCACCCGCTTCATCATCTTCAGCGGTATGAGCAGACGCATAGGCCAGTCCACCCGTCGGCGGATATTCTGCCACAGGCGCTCCACATTCTCGTAGCCCTCCACAGTGAAGAAAGCCGGATCGGCCATCACGTAGTATTCCGGCCGGAAGCGGTAAAATTCGTCGGTATTGGCAGCGAAGTTCACAGCCAGCAGCGGATACTTGTCGAGCGACGCCGCGTGGTCGCGTATCGTCTCTCGCAGCGAGGGACCGTTGGCCATTATTATCAGCGAATCAGCACCGTCCGAAGCCGGCGTGATGCGGCAGCGCCCCGTGCCGGCCACTATCTTGACTACTCCCTTCATAGTGCGGCCGGTCTTTTCCAGCCACGATGTAAATACAGCGGTTTTCATATATGGCAGCAAATGTAGTGAATTTTCATTACATTTGCATTCAGAAAACATGAACGAGACTGCCCCATACATGAAAATCGACGTCGACGCGGTGCTCCGCGCCCGTCTGCCGCGCCACTACCGGTGGATACCGCGGCCGCTCATCCGCATGGTGGAGCGCACCATCTGCCAGGACCAGCTCAACGACCTGCTCCGCCGTAACGCCGGCCGACGCGGCGCCGAATTCTGCGCCGGTGTACTCTCCGATCTCGATATATCCTACAGCATCCGCCACGGAGAACGTCTACCCGCCGACCCGCACGTGATCATCGCCTGCAACCACCCGCTCGGCGGCCTCGACGGACTGATACTCATCGACTACTTCACGCGCCACTACGGCCGCCCCGTACGCTTTCTGGTCAACGACATACTCATGGCCGTCGATCCACTCTCCGATGTGTTCATGCCCATCAACAAGCACGGGCGCCAGTCACGCTCCGACGCCTCCACCATCGACACCGTGCTCGCCTCCGACACCCCCGTCATCATATTTCCCGCCGGGCTATGCTCGCGCAAAGGCAAAGGAGGTGTGGTAGCCGACCTCGAGTGGCAGAAAATGTTTGTCAACAAAGCCATCGCCTCCCGTCGCCCCGTCATTCCCATACGCTTCAGCGGCGAAAATTCAAAGTTTTTTTATAACTTTGCGAAGTGGCGCAAGCGCCTCGGCATCCGCCTCAACATCGAGATGATACGCCTGCCCAAAGAGATGCTGCGCGCAGCCGGACGCTCCTACACCATAACCATAGGCCACCCCATAGCCTGGGAGACCCTACGGGGTGGAGCGCAGGCACGCCGACAGGCAGCCGACATACGTCAACAAGTATATTCACTCACATGAACCAACCCATCATACCGCCCGTACCCACCGAAGTGATCGAGGCCGAGCTCACCCCCGACAAACTTCTACGCCACACCAACAAGGGTGGTAATCTGATATATATAGTCACAGCCCACGACGCCCCCAACACCATGCGCGAGATCGGCCGCCTGCGCGAGATCGCCTTCCGGTGTGCGGGCGGAGGCACAGGCCTCGAATGCGACATCGACCGCTTCGACACCATGACGCCCCCCTGCCGGCAGCTCGTAGTCTGGGATCCCGACGCACGCCTCATACTCGGCGGCTACCGCTTCATCACCGGCAGCGACATACGCCTCCTCCCCGACGGATCCCCGCGCATCGCCACATCCCACATGTTCAGTTTCGCCCCCGAATTCATCGAGCGATACCTCCCCCACACCATCGAGCTCGGGCGATCCTTCGTCAGAATCGAATACCAGTCGTCCAAAGCAGGAGCCAAAGCCCTATACGCTCTCGACAACCTTTGGGACGGCCTCGGAGCACTCACCGTAGTCTACCCCGACATCAAATACCTCTTCGGCAAAGTCACCATGTATCCCGGCTACAACTCCGAGTGCCGCGACATGATACTCTACTTCCTCTCCAAGCACTTCCCCGATCCCGACCGGCTGGTCAGACCCATCACCCCACTCGACACACACCCCGATCCGCAGCGCATGGCCGAGCTCTTCACCGGCGGCGATTACGCATCCGACTATAAGATACTCAACAAAGCCATCCGTGCCCACGGCATCAACATCCCACCGCTCGTCAACGCCTACATGAGCCTGTCACCCACAATGCGCTGCTTCGGCACCGCCATCAACGACGAATTCGGCGACGTCGAAGAAACAGGCATCTTCATGGCCATCGACGAGATACTCGAAGAGAAAAAGAAGCGCCATATCGGCTCCTATCACAAAACCAATTGACATCGCGGTGTGTTAGAAAACACAGCAATATTGCTTTTCACCCTCCATACACACACCCGACCGTTATGAAACGCCTGTCCGCCATCCTCATCCTCATCGCAGCCCTGCTGTCGCCAATCGCCCTTGCAGCCCGCACCACAGAAGTATCAGTAAGCTACGGCATCGCACCCGCCATGCGTAGCCTCGGCGCATACCACCACGGCTGGCATCAGCTCGACAACTGGGGCGCCGTCAACGCCACCATCGACCACTCATTCGCCCCCAACCTCTGGGTAGGCCTCAGCTACACCTACTCATCGTCGCAGTCCGACCACGCACTTGCCAACCGCTACGGCAAGATCGTCTACCACGGACTCATGGCCAACGTCCGCTACCATTGGTGGAACCATGGCCCCGTGTCGCTTTATAGCCACGTAGGCATCGGCGCACTCGTCCAATACTTCACCCCCTCGTGGGAAGACTCCTACAACCGCAACACCATGGCCTTCCAGGTATCGCCCGTAGGCATCGAATTCAACCCCCTCCCATCGCTCGGCCTCTTCGGCGAAGTCGGCTACGGAGTGCAGGGCATCGCCAAAGTCGGCATTCGCCTCGGCTTCTGATCCCCTTGAAATTTTTTTTTAAAAATATGTGTTAGGCCGGCCAAAACCGGCCTTAACTTTGTCCCACTAATTCGGCCCCACGTACCTCCGACTCGTCCGAAAAGTCCGACCTGTCCGATGGATGCCACTGCGTAGCCTGGATCGGAGCCTACAGCGCCGCAGGCGCCTGGCTCCGTCCACCTAAAAATCCGAATAATCAATCGTGCATTGTGCATCGTGCATCGCGCATTTAGCATCGCCGACGCAGTTTGAGGCAGTTTTTGAAGATTTTTTTGGAGATATCGAAAACAATCCTTAATTTTGCCCCGCTAAAAGCACAAAACTTAGCATCTATACGCTAATTAATTAAACAATTAACATATCTCCAACTTTCTAACATGATTATTGTACAAGTAAAAGAAGGCGAAAACATCGAACGCGCTCTCAAGAAATTCAAACGTAAATTCGAAAAAACCGGCATCGTCAAGGAACTTCGTGCCCGTCAGGCATTCCAGAAGCCTTCCGTCACCAACCGCAAGAAGATGATGAAGGCCGTTTACGTTCAGAAACTGCGCGCTCAGGAGGATTAATCCATCCTGTAGCCCGGCGCGTACGACGACTCCCGCTTTTTTACACACAGTCATACCGGAGAATCCGGAGCATACGGCGCACGAGGCGCCTGCGTGCGTTCGGATTCTCTTTGTGTGCATACACACGCCACCAATTTTCCCCAAAGGATTGCTTGTATAATCCAATCCTTTTGACTATCTTGCACCTTTAAATCGGCACATCCCCCTCTCTCCGCTGCGTGCCTCAACACCTTAATCAACCCATGAAAGAAGCCTTTCTTACCTACATACGCAGCGAACGCAAACTATCGCCACTTACCGTCGACGCCTATCGCTCCGACCTGGAGCAATGGATAGCATTTGCCGAAAGCCACTGCGCCCCCGAACCATTCGACCCGATGAAAGCCACCACAGCCGATCTGCGCCTGTGGATATCGGTGCTCGCTCGTCAGGGGATGTCCCACACCTCGCTCCGGCGAAAGATACAGGCCCTGCGAGCATTTTTCAAATTTCTCGTATCAGCCAAAGGACTTAAGCAGAACCCGGCCATCGACATACCGCTGCCGAAAGCGCCGCAACGCCTCCCAGTATACATAGCCCCTGCGCAGACCTCCGCAATGCTCGACACCGAAGAGGCTGACGCCGAAGCCACACGACAATCCTCCCCGATCTCGATGGAATCGTTTGAAGCCGTGCGCGACGCCCTGATTCTCGAGATATTCTACTGCTGCGGTCTGCGCTGCTCCGAGCTGATGGATCTCACCGACGGAGGAGTAGATTCACTCCGCGGTGAACTAAAAGTGCGTGGTAAACGTAATAAAGAACGAATAGTGCCTTTCGGCCCTGACCTTTCTGAGATGATAGAGCAATACCGCACCATACGCAACGGACTGTTTCTGAGCTTCGCTTCTGGCTCGGCTCCATTCTTCGTCCGCCACGACGGCCGTCCGCTATACCGCAAACTCATCTACAACATCGTGCATCAGGCCATGGAGCGCACACCGGGCATCAGCGCACGCAGGCTCAGTCCCCACGTCCTGCGACACTCTTTTGCCACCGATATGCTCAATTCCGGAGCATCCCTCTCGGGTGTGCAGCAGCTCCTCGGGCACCAGTCTCTCACCGCAACCCAGATATACACCCATATATCGTTTCGTGAACTTCAACAAAATTATCAACAGGCACATCCACGTGCACAAAAACAGGAGTTAAAATCATGAAAACCAGAATTCAAGGAATCCACTTCGACGTAAGTGAAAAACTCGAAGCGTTCATCAACAAAAAGACCGAAAAACTCGCCCGCCGCTTCCCCACCATCGACTATATTGATGTCAACCTCACAGTGGTGAAACCCGAGACGGCAATGAACAAAGAAGCCGTAGTGAAAGTGATCATACCTCACGAAGGCGAATTCGTAGCAAAGAAGACCGCCGACAGCTTCGAGGAAGCCATCGACAACGCGCTCGAAGCCATCGAAGGACAGCTCGAAAAAGCCAAAGGCAAGAAATAAAGCTATCCGTACCCTACAGACTTATAGCAGAAGGACTGTGCCCCCGGCGGGGGCGCGGTCCTTCCCTTATCTCAGTCATGCGGATCCTCCCCGGCCTTGATATAATCGGCGGGAATAGTCGAGGCATTGCCGTCGCGACCCGCATAGTAGTGAGGCGACATGATCTCCACTCCCGCCTCATTGAAAATATCCTGGATATTCTGATGCAGATCCGACATGATAGGGCCGATATTGTCGGCATCCTTAATGTAAGCGTTGATCTGGTAGCAGGGGTAATAATCCTGAAGCTCAGTCTCGAGCACGAATGGCTTGGGATGCTCAAGCACACCGGGAGTGATGCGGGCCGCATTGATGAGCAACTGGTGAACCTGACGCCACGGAGCATCGTAGCCGATAGTGACGGTAGTGTGGATAATAAGGCCATACTCACGCGCCGACGCACTGTAGTTGACCGTGTGCGACGACATTATGAACGAATTGGGGATCGTCACCACCTCATTCTTCGGAGTACGCAGACGCGTGACAAACGGCGTCCGCTCTATCACATTGCCCGTCGTATCATTGAGCTTGATGCGGTCGCCCACCTTATAGGGGCGCATATACGTGATCACCAGTCCGGCTATCACATTGCCGATCACAGTGCTCGACCCGAGCGACACGATAAGCCCCACAAACACCGATATCCCCTGAAACACGCCCGACTCCGAACCCGGCAGATAGGGATAGATCATAGCTATCATGAAAGCGTAGAGCAGAAAGCGCACGATATTGAAGGTAGGGCGCGCCCAGTCCGGGTAAAAGCCGGAGATCTTCAGCTTCTCGTTCTCGATCTCATTGGCAATGAAGCGCAAGCCCTTTATGATATATCGGATGCAGAGCCATATCACTATTATCACGAAGAGATTAGGGATATACTCGCCTACCGACTTCAGCACCATCTTCACCGGCTCAAGTATATAGCCGAATATCTTCATGGCCAAAGCCTCCGTCTGAGGGAAGATAGCGAAAAGCAGAGGCACGGTGAGGATAAGCTCTATAAGCAGTATCGCATATTGCAGCAGATTGCTGCAGAATATCAGTATGCGACCCAGCCGGCGGGAATTGAGCAACTCATAGTCGCGGATATTGATGGATTTGAGCCGATCCTCGGTCAGGCGCAATATCCGGCCGCGCAACTTGCGGAAGAGATAGTTGGTGAGCCTGAACATCAGGTAGAGCGCCGCGAGCACCACCACAAACAGTACCACACGCTTCACGAGCTGCCAGAAACTGTGGGCTTCCTGCAGGCTCTCGATTTTTAAAGCAAACAGAGGCACATACCGCTCCGCAAGCTCAAGGCGCGGCACACCCTCCCAGAGAGCATCCTTGTCGGTCACACTGAGTAGCACCTTGCCACCATACATTATATCGACAAAGCCGTCATTATCGAGCAGATACACCGAGTCGCGGCGCAGGCTGCGGTCAGTACCCGCCTGCATCACTATCTCGGCCGTCATGGCGGCACGGTCGAAAGCGGAATACCCGCCGCGCTCGGCATATAGCAGCAGAAGCGTATCTCCATCCACCACCACCGGCACCCCGGGAGTGAGTTCCCGCAGAGAGTCGATACTGTGGCGCTGCTCGGCGAGCCTCAGCGAGTCGGCCGCGCGATCGCCGTCGAGCTCCGACCTGAGCATAATCTCCGTGAGCTTCATATCCTGCATCTCCAGCTCCATCTCCCTGAGCCGCGACTCCATCTCACTCGCACGCTGCGCTTCGCGGCGGTAACGCTCCTCGACCGTGACGGTATCGGCATCTGCCCCGGCCACAGAATCGCCGAGCACAGTATTTATCAAATTCTCAGCCCTTTCCAGCAGTTGAGCGTGAACATGAGCGGATGTAAGTAGTAGAGCGAATGTTACAGCAATACGTAGTAGCGCGGCTTTTTTCATATCTGTGATGCGAATTTTTATATAGACCGGCAGCACCATGCCGCCGTAAATAAATCTATATGAATTACAAAGTTATGGAAATTTTCCAATAATCAAAAAAACACTATCGGCGGCATCTGCCGCAGTCTTATGATATTTTTTGTATTTTTGTAGTCAATATGCAGATACGTTCACCCCGCCAGATCACCGAATCAACGCTCGACGTGGCCCGCGCAAAAGTGGCCCTTCCCACCTCCCGCCTTGCAGTGCAAGCCGTTATGGCCGGCGCCTTTATAGCCCTGGGAGGTATGTTTTCCGTAATAGCCGGTTGCGGCTTTCCCGAAGTGACCGCCGCCAACCCCTCCCTGCAGAGGCTCCTCTCAGGCATGACATTCCCGATAGGACTGATACTCGTAGTAGTGCTCGGTGCCGAGCTATTCACCGGCAACAACGCCACCATGATACCCGGACTAATCAAAGGGGAACACGACTGGAAGGCCGTTGCGCGCAACTGGTTCGTTGTCTATTTCGGCAACTTCCTCGGAGCGCTCCTCTTCGCCTGGGGGCTGGTATATTGTGCCGATCTTACGGCAGCCGACCCATACCACTCGGCAGTGATACGCTCAGCCACCGTCAAGACCTCGCTGCCGTGGCTCACGGTATTGCTGCGCGGCATCGGAGCCAACTGGTGCGTATGCCTCGCCGTATGGCTCGCACTCGCCGGCAAGACTCTGGCCGAGAAGATGCTCGGTTGCTTCTTCCCGGTGATGGCCTTCGTGGTGCTGGGCTACGAGCACTGCATCGCCAATATGTTTTTCATCCCGCTCGGCATGATGGAAGGAGCTCAGGTAAGTGTCGGACAATTTGTCTGGGCCAACCTCATCCCCGCCACCATCGGCAATATCATCGGAGGAGCCGTATTCGTAGGATGCGTCAACGCTTGGGTGCATCTCCTTCCACGGAAAAATTGCTAATTTTGCATCACCGTTCAAGTATATAATCCAATGATCGATCTACTGATAATATTTCTGCTCATCGTGGCCCTCTGGTCAGGCTACCGAATGGGAGCCGTGAAGCTGCTCGGCTCGATGTGCGGTCTGCTGTTGGCGCTCCTCGCCTGCCACCTCATGGGCGATCAATGCTCCGCCATAGCCATGCGCTGGATACCCAATCCGGTGGAAGCGGCTATCGTGGCCTACACCGTGCTGTTTCTCGCCGTGTGGCTCGCCGCCGGCCTGATATGCGGCGCCGCAAAGAAGATACTCCAGTCGATATGCCTCGGTAAGATCGACGCTGCACTCGGCTCGATAATGCTCGGCTTGATGGCTCTCACAGGAATGAGCGTGATACTCAACGTATGGCTTGTCTACGATCCGACATCCGACATAATGTCGGGCGGCGGGGCCATAGCCGGCTCCACGCTCGACTTCGCTCCGAGAATGCTGGGATATCTTGCCGCCGCAGATAACTTTTAGACCCGCACATACGTTTACAATCTGCCACTTTCAATCATCGCACAGACATGAATCAGAATACACCATCAGGATGTCCGCTGGCCGACAACCCCGCCGACCGAGCCGCCGACGACGCATCGCAGGTCATCGAAGATGTCACGGGCTCCGACTATAAATA
>JAIDTT010000021.1 GCA_029060545.1 Paramuribaculum sp.
TTTTTGGTCGGCTGCGTAATTTTTTTATAATTTATTGGGGTGGTTTTTTTTATTTTTGGCAACAAAGTTAAGGGGGGTTTGGGGTGGGGGAACACATATTTTTACTGTGTGGGGAAGGGGCGGCGGTAAATTTCGGGTGCGTTTTTGATGGTATGTGGCTGGTGATGTGGCGTGTATGCGCGAATAAAAAATCGGGAGCCAGCTTCACAGCCTGCTCCCGACGGGGGGATATTATAAGGGGATTGATGTGCGATTGTGGATTACTTGCCTGTGCCGGCCTGTGCTTTGGCGCGGTTGAGGGCAAGCTGGAAGTCGGTGCCTGTCTGCTGCTGGTAGTAGGGATACTTGGCGAGCAGTGTCTCGTAGATGGCTGCCTCCTCAGAGTAGTTTTTGAGCTCACGCAGTACGTTGGCCTGCTTGAGGAGCATATAGGGTACGAGGGTGGGGTTGCCATTGGCAGTCTTCTCTGCTTTGCGGAATGCATCAAGGCCTTTGTCGAAGTCGCCGAGGTTGACGTAGCAGTCGCCTTCGAGAGCCTGGCTTGTGGCTGCGACAACTTCGTCGGAGCGGTCGTAGTTGGCGAGGAGATCGAGTGCTTTCTGATAGTCGCCGGCCTGATAGCTTACTACGGCTGCCATAAGGGTGGCGTTGTTGCCGCCGTCGTGTCCGTCGGCTGCGGCTGCTTCGTAGAGCTGACCGATCTCAACGAGGGTGGAGTCGGAGGGCTGACCCATAGCGGTGGCGCTGATATAGGCGTTGGATGCGAGGCCGAAGTTGTTGTTGGCCTTGTTGACTCCCGGACGGTAGATGCAGTATACATATAAGAGGGCTAACACTACTACTGCTGCTACAGCGAGGGATGCCCACATGATTTTTTTCTTATTGTTCTGGATACGGAGCTCGGCTTTGGAGAGGCTATCGTTGAGATCGTCGATAGCAGTGCGGGTCTCGGTTTTGTTGTCTTTTGCCATTTGGATATTGGTGATGTGTGATAATGTTATCGCTGGCGTAATCGGGCTCAATGCCTAAGTACGACGTGCAAAATTAATACGAATTAGCGGAATAAAAAAATTTTATATCTATATTTGCGAAAAAATGAGCATCTCTATGGCCGATAATAAAAATATAGTAGTGACGATAGGCCGAAGTTTCGGCAGTGGCGGACGGGAGATCGGGCGCAAGCTGGCAGCCCGTATTGGAGCCAAGTATTACGACAAGGAGCTTCTGAGCGAGGCAGCCCGTGCCGCGGGTGTGAGCGAGGAGTTTTTCGAGCGTAGCGACGAGAAGTTTCCGTCGTATATCAATGGTATCTTTTCTTTTGCCTTCGGCTACAATTCCACCAATTACTACAGCGGGTCGACTACGATCAGCGACGACAGTATCTACCGTGCGCAGAGCGACTTCATACATTCGTTGGCGCAGGGACCCGAGTCGTGTGTGATAGTTGGCCGTACGGCCGACTATATACTTCGCGATCATCCGCGGTGCGTGAATGTATTCGTCCACGCTCCCGAAGATGTGTGCGCCGACCGCATTATGGGTCGCGGCGATTGTGGAGGGTGCTCGTCGAGGGATAAGGTGAAAGCAAAAGCCCGCCGCATCAATAAGCTGAGGGCGAGCTATTACAATTTCTATACCGACAAGGAGTGGGGTAAGGCGGGATCGTATGATCTGAGTTTCGACACTTCGAAGCTGTCGGTCGATGATATCGTGGAGGTGATAGCGGGCTATCTGGAGCGCCGCTTCAATGTGAAGTTTTAGGGATTGAGCAACTTCTGACGGTTGATCTTTCGTGATTCGTTACGGTAGACGATCTGCTGCGCTACGCGGTTGACGCTGTAGAGCACGAGCATGATGCCTGTGATGAGGGTGACTACGCCATCGATGGTCTTGACGCTGGTGCACATGATGACGATGCCTCCGATGATGAGCAATGCGGGCATGATGTAGAAGTAGACGGGGAGTATCACGGGACGAGTGAGATAGGCTACATCGACTATCTGCAGGATGCCGAATATAATCACGACGATGGCAAAGAGGTAACTTACCAGTCCGACGAAGAAGCCGGGATTGATAAGCATCCAGAAGCCGAGTACGATTGTGGCTACGGATACGATGATGAGCGACCAAGCGACGGTGCTGCTGCTGAATTTCAGTTCGGTGGTGCCTGAGTGAGCGTCGGTGATCTGCGCGGTGGCTTTGAGCCGGTTGTGGCGCAGTGCGGATAGTGCGCTGAGGAGCACGTAGATGGCCGGTGCGGCGAGGATAATGCCGAGGGCGCGAATGAGCCATGAGAAGAGGTCGACCTTATTGTGCCATACGATAAGGAGGACGCCTACGGCGGCGATTACCAAGGTTATGATCCAGGATGAAAATTTGTTGTTCATAGGTGTAGGGATATTACGATTGCAAATGTTATCGAATAGAGGAGCATGAGCATTGCCGTGAGTCCGAGCAGCGGGTTGAGTGCGCGTCCTGTGCGGCGGATGAGCATGAGAAACAGGATGGTGTGTACTATAAGATAAACAACCGGAACGGCCTGGAGGTTGAGTGTCCGCCACACACTGCTGACGAGTGCGCAGGCGGCGGCTCCGTTGAGGAAATAGAGCGTGAGTGTGGCGTTAGGGCCAAGGAGTACGGCAACGGTGGTCTTGCCTACGGCGCGGTCGTCGGCGCGGTCGCGGTAGTTGTTGACTAAAAGCACATTGGCGCCCATAAGGCCGATGGCTACAGAGCCAAGGAGGGCTTGTGAAGGCCAGCTTCCGCACTGGAGGTAGCAGCTGAACATTACCGGGACGATGCCGAAAAACAGTATGACCGTCACTTCTCCAAGTCCGTGTCGCGAAAGTGGCCACGGGCCTGCGCTGTAGGCGAGCGCCGCGAGGGCTATCACCACACCGGCTATGATGAGCCACCATCCGGAATAGGCTATGAGGACGCAGCCGCACGCGCAGGCCAGACCGAGGGTGAGCAGGGTGGCGGTGAGCATGGCGCGTGGTGAGATATCGCCTTCGGTCACACCGCGGCGCGGGCCTTCGCGACCGGGTCGGTCGAGTCCGTCGCGGTAGTCGAAATATTCATTGGCAAAGTTGGACGCGATCTGAGCGAGCACCGCGAATGCGAGACAGGCAGCGGCTGCGCCCCATCGTAAGGGTGAGATGGCGGCTCCATAGGCCACGCCGGCTATCACTCCTGCCACGGATACGGGCAGGGTGCGCAGGCGCATGGCTTCAATCCATATTTTCAGTAGTTTCATCAGTGGGTGGTATTACGTCGGGTCGGGTGCTATGGATACGGAAACAGCGGCGTACGGCGGAGCGGATGGCTTCAGCATCGGGTCCTCCGAGCCGGAGTATGCGTATGATGGTAGCGATATATTCATTCTTGTTGTGGAGGCCGCATAGTCCGGCTACGTTGCTTCCCGGGAGCATCGACTTCTGGTTGTAGACGCGTAGCACTCCGGCATAGTCGCCGGAATCGTGCATCTTGCGGAATCGTGAGCAGAAGCTGTCGTACATGCCGCGGGCATTGATCTCGGCCGGGAGTGCGCGCAGATGGTTTTCGAGCATGGCGATTGATGTGAAGCGGGCGTCGATGCGATACTCCATGAGCCGCTTTACTTTGTGGCGTGTGTGGAGGAGAGCCTGCGCTTTGATATCCGGGCCGAACTGAGCCAGAATGGCGTGGCGGACGCGACTGAACACGCGGTCGTCGTTCTTGCCGCAGTGGCGTGCTACGGCTCGTACCACATCTTCGAGCAGCAGTATGTTTTCAATCTCGGCTACTTCAGGCACCATTATCTTCTTGCGGCGGAGATATTCGACTTCCTGGGCGTCGCGGCGGTCGCGGTCGACTATGCCGTAGCTGTCGAGCTTATGGAATGCGTTGAGGTCGTTGAATGTGCGTGTGGCTTCGATCACTTTATTGCAGCTGCCGAGTGCGCGCACGCTGAAGTCGGGGAATATGAGGGGGTAGAGTTTGGCGTCGATAGAGCGCTTGCCGTCGCCTTCGATGAATAGCACGGGCTTGCGCGGCCCCATGAGGGCCGAGAATATATCTTCGGAGAGTGGAGTGTTGGCCGGCAGGATTGTGTAGTCCCATCGCAGTGCGGGCGCATCGAAGGAGCGCACCCATATCACGGCGGCGTCGGGGCGTGATGAGGCGAAATCGAGATCGTGGGTGGTGAAAACGAACGTACAGTCGGGGCGCAACTGCTGGAGGCGGTTCCAGAGCGACTGCATCACGGTGGGGTGCAGAAACATCTCGGGGGAGTCGACAAAGACCACGGCGCCGGCTGGTGCGTAGGTGAGGGCTGCGATATAGTAGATGACGGCTTTCTCGCCGGCCGACAGCTTGACGGGGGAGTAGACGTCGGAGGCATCGGCTCCCACGCGGTTGAAGAGTAGGCTGCCGCGCGATATGAGTATCTTGTTGTCGGGGAAGATGTGATGCCATACGTCGATCACACGGTCGAGACGAGTGGCCGGGAGCGGTTCGTCGGGGTGGCCGGATGTGCGGCTGAGTTTGTAGTCGATGAGGTTGACCATTTCGTCGCGCATGAGTAGAGTGAGCAGGCGGTCGAGCTGCGAAGTGAGATCGGGCGACGACATACCGCTGCGTACGGCTTCGGCATAGAGCCTGTCGATATAATGTGCTTCAGCCGACTCGGTGATTTCAGCCAGCGGCTGACGCTCGTAGAGGGCTCTGAGCGCCGATAGAGTAAGGGCAGCCGGGGCGCAGTCGCGGGCCATACGGTCGGCAAAGCGGCTCTTGCCAGCACCATTGGCGCCGACTATCACTACGGTGGCTGTGCCTTCGGGTAGCACGGGCGCAGGCACTGCTACGGAAGGCGGCAGGGTGAGATCGGGGCGGCTCATCGCGGGAAGGGGGCTACGCCCTGACGGACGATTACGGGATTGTCTGTGTCGGTGATGTCGACTACCGTAGAGTCGTGGTCGACTATGGAGCCGCCGTCGATCATGACGTCGACTCCGAGTCCTTCGGCAAGCGGCTCTACGATATGTGCAGATACGGAATCACCCTGCTCTACGTCGGGGACTTTGAGCGAAGTGGTGAGTATGGGGCCGTCGAGGGCGATAGCGAGCTCACGGACGATGGGATTGTCGGGGATACGCAGGCCTACCTTGCGCCGCCCCTTGAATACTTTGGGAAGTGTGGGGGCGGCATCGAGAATGAATGTGTAGGGGCCGGGAGTGTACCGGCGTAGCAGCGCGTAGGCTTCGTTGTCGATGCGCGCGTAGCGTGAGGCCTGCGATATGTCGCCGCAGATGATGGAGAGGGTGTTGCGCGCCGGGTCGAGCTGCTTGAGGCGGCAGAGCTTCTCTGTGGCCTGCTTGCTCAGGGCAGAGCAGCCTATGGCGTAGCGTGTGTCGGTAGGATATACGGCAAGACCACCGCCGAGCAGCTCGTCAGCTACTTGGTCGATGGCCTTGATATTGACGGATGATGGATAGATACGAAGTACGTTCATGGCATTCTGTCGGGCGGATGGCGCCTACGACAGATGCAAATGTACGATTATTCTTCGAGTTCTTTAGGCACTGCCACGAGTTTATTGCTACACTCGTGGATGAAGTTGACGATAGTACGGCGAATTTCGGTGTCGTCGAGGTCAGCTTCGATGCGACGGACGGCGTTGAACACCGATGTGCCGCTCTGGTATATATGGCGGTATGCCTTGGCTATATCATCTATATTCTCTTCAGAGAAGTCGTGCTTGCGCATCACTACGGCGTTGACACCGAAGTATACGGCGGGATTGTGGGCGATGATAACGAACGGAGGTACGTTGCCGTTGATACGGCAGCCGCCTTTGATGAGCGACCACTTGCCCACTCGCGAATTTTCGTGGAGAATCACGCCGGAGGATAGGATTACGCATTCGTCGACTACGACGTCGCCGGCGATCTTCACGCCGTTGCCGAGCACTGACCGGCCTACGATGTGGGAGTCGTGGCCGATATGGGTCTCGGCCATTATCGAAACATTGTTGCCGATGCGTGTGCCGCGCTCAGGGGTGATGCCGCGGTTGATGATCACGTGTTCGCGGATCACGTTGTTGTCGCCGATATAGCAGTAGGTCTGCTCGCCTTTCCAGCGGAAGTCCTGCGGATCGGCGCCTATCACCGCGCACTGATACACTTTGTTGTTAGCTCCCATGCGGGTGCCTCGGAGGATGCTTGCATAGGGCATGATTTCGGTGCCGGGGCCTATCTCCACATCGGCGTCGATGTAGGCGAAGGGGTGCACTGTCACGTTGTCGGCAAGTCGTGCCGAAGGATCAACGTAGGCTAATGGACTGATCATGATGGTTTAGATTTAGGGTGGTGATTATCGACCGCCGCCGAGAGCCTGATATAGGTTGATCAGGGCGCGAGTCTCATTGTATTGTGCTCCTACGGTGGCCAGACGGGCCGAGAGGAGGTTCTGTTCGGCAGTGAGTACGTCGAGATAGGTGGTGTTGTAGGAGCCGAGCTGTAGGAGCTCCATGGTGTACTCGGCGGCCTTGGCGAGCTTTTCGGACTGCTTGGCCACGTAGCCCTGCTTCTCTACGCTGAGTGAGTAGAGGGTCATGGCGTCGCTCACTTCGGATGCGGCGCTCATGAGGGTTTTCTCGAATGTATTCATCGACTGCTGCTGCTGTGCTTTGGCTGCTTCGAGTCGGGCGATGTTTGCGCCGCGGGAGAAGAGGGGTGCGGTGAGCGAGCCGGCGAGGTTGATGAAGAATTTGCCGGGATTGATCAGCATGGAGCCGAGGGAGTTGGTGAAGCCTCCGTTGGCAGTGATGTTGAGGCCGGGATAGAAGGCAGCGCGAGCGGAGCTGGTGGCGTAGTAGGCTACGGCCATCGAACGCTCGGCCGCGGCTACGTCGGGACGCATGGCGAGTTCACACATTGGGATGCTCTCGCGCTTGATCTCCGGGGTCGACATCTTGGTGAAGTCGCCGATCTCCCACTTCTGAGGCATCACGCCGAGCAGGAGCGAGAGGGTGTTGTTGAGTTCGTCGAGCGACACCTGCATGTCGGTGATCTGAGCGAGAATGCCGTAATACTGGGCTTCGGCCTGAACTACCGCTACTTCGGTGACGGTGCCGGCCTCTTTGAGGTCCTTCATCGTCTGCACGTTCTGCTTCCAGATTTCGGATGTGGAGCGCGAGATGGCGAGCTGGGTATTGAGCGAGGCGATAGAGTAGTATGTGGTGGCTACGGCAGATATTATCTGCGAGCGCACGGCCTGACGGTAGTCCTCGGCCTGCTCATAGCCGGCCTGGGCGCCGCGCTTGGCGTTGAGGAGCTTGCCGAAGATATCGATCTCCCAGCTTACAGATAGGGGAATCTGGTAGCTCCAGGCCATGGACTGCGAGGGATTCATGAACACTTTGGATCCGGCGCCGTTGGGGGCGAGGGCTACGGAGGGGAAGTAGGCGAGCTTGGCTCCGCGGAGCTGGGCGTGAGCGATGTCGACGTTGAGCTTGGCGTTGCGCAGGTCGATGTTGTTGGCCAGAGCCTGATCGATGAGGTCGGCGAGCATCGGGTCGGTGAATACATCCTGCCAGCGGAGGTTGCCGTAGGCAAGCGAGTCGATCGACGCCTGCTGCGCTTCTTTATACTGGGCGAGCAGTGCTGTGTCGTCGGGTGTCTGATATTTCTTGTAGATGCCGCAGCTGCTCGCGGCGCCGAGGAGGATGGCGCCGGAGAGTGCGAGTACTGCTATTTTATGAAGTCGTTTCATGAGGTTGTCTTATCGGGAGTATTGTTCGATTTCGTTGCTGATATCGGAGTTGTCGGTGTCCTTCCATTGCATAGGGGAGAATTTCTCCTGAATCTTCTGGAACACTACGAAGAGGGCTGGTACGATGAATATCTGGAATATCATACCGATGAGCATACCGCCTACGGAGCCGGTGCCGAGGGCACGGTTGCCGTTGGCGCCTACGCCGGAAGCGAACATCAGAGGCAGAAGGCCGATGATCAGAGCGAGCGAGGTCATAAGGATAGGACGCAGACGGGCTGCTGCGCCGTCGATAGCTGCGTTGAAGATCGACATACCGGTCTTGCGGCGGTCGAGGGCAAACTCGACGATGAGGATGGCATTCTTAGCCAGCAGACCGATAAGCATGATCAGGGCGATCTGGAGGTAGATGTTGTTGGATATGCCGGCGATATCGGCGAAGATGAAGGTACCCATCAGACCGAACGGTACGGAAAGGATTACGGCGAAGGGCAGGAGGTAGCTTTCGTACTGAGCCGAGAGGAGGAGGTAGACGAAGAGCAGACAGAGACCGAAGATCATAGCGGTGGCGTTGCCCGACGAGTTGGCTTCCTCACGTGTCATGCCGGAGAATTCGTAGCCGTAGCCCTGAGGAAGGGTCTGCGAAGCCACGCGCTCGATAGCGGCCAGAGCGTCGCCCGACGAGTATCCGGGGGCGGGATTACCGGTGACGGATATCGACTGGAACATGTTGAAGCGGTTGAGGAGGTCAGGACCGTAGGTGGGGGTGAGCTTCACGAAGTTGGAGATGGATGCCATCTCGGAGCCGTTGCGCACCTTGATAGAGTTGAGTGTCTCGGGGGATACGCGGGCTTCGGGTGAGGCCTGCATCATCACTCGGTAGAGCTTGCCGAAGCGGTTGAAGTTGCTGACGTACATACCGCCGTAGTAGCCCTGCAGTGTGGATAGTATGGTCTGAGGCGATAGGCCGGCCTGCTTGGCCTTGGCAGCGTCGACCTCCACGAGATACTGCGGGAAGGTGGGGTTGAAGGTGGTGTAGGCTATCTGGATTTCAGGCTGCTGGTTGAGCTGGCCGAGGAAGCCCTGCACTACGGCGAAGAATTCGTTGATGTCGCCACCGGTCTTGTCCTGCATCTTGATCTCAAAACCATTGGTCACGGAGTAGCCGGTGATCATAGGAGGCGCGAACATGATCACACGTCCGTCCTTGATCTTCTGCATAGCCATGCCCATGGCCTGACCGATGATGGCGTCGGAGCTTTCGGTCTTGTTGTCGCGGAGAGCCCAGTCCTTGAGCTTGATGATGAAGGTACCGTAGGTGGGACCCTGACCGGCGATGAAGCTGTAGCCATTGATCATCGTACGCGACTGCACGGCGGGAATCGATCCGAGGATGGAGTCGACCTGCTTCAGTACTTCACCGGTGCGCTCCTGCGATGTGCCCGGAGGCATATCCACCATGGCGAAGAGTGTGCCGGTATCTTCGTTGGGCACCATGCCGGTAGGTGTGATGCGCATGAGCCATACCAGAATGGCTATGGCTGCTGCTACACATGAGAGGGAGAGTATCTTGTGGGAGGTGAAGAATTTTACGATTTTCTTGTATCCGCCGAGGGAGCCTTCGTAGACTTTCTCGAACGCTTCCTGGAAGCGCTTGCTGAATACGCCGATGAGGGCAAGCAGAGCCACTACGCAGGCGGCGATGCTTATACCTACATTGTCAAAGTCGTACCAGCCGAGTACCATAGCCACGATCGTAGCCAGCAGGAAGATGAATGTAAGGATCGGGGGGAAGCTGAAGCGAGAGCTCCAGGTCTTTTTCACCTGAGCGCCGGCGGCGGAGTATGCGTCGGCCATACGCTCCTTAAGGGATGCGTCGGAATTGTGGGGCTTGAGGAATACGGCACAGAGAGCGGGCGATAGGGTAAGAGCGTTGATGGCCGAGAATCCGATGGCGATAGCCATGGTGAGACCGAACTGCTGATAGAATGTACCCGATGTGCCGGGCATAAATGATACGGGAATAAACACGAGCATCATGACGAGGGTGATCGAGATGATGGCGCCGCCGATTTCGCTCATGGCGTCGATCGAAGCCTTGCGGGCGCTCTTATAGCCCACGTCGAGCTTGGCGTGGACCGCCTCGACCACCACTATCGCATCATCGACCACAATCGCGATGGCAAGCACCAGAGCGGAGAGGGTGATGAGGTTGATGGAGAAGCCGATAATCTTCAGCACGAAGAATGTACCGATCAGCGCCACGGGGATGGCGATGGCGGGGATGATGGTGGAGCGGAAGTCGTGGAGGAAGAGGTAAACGACGATGAACACGAGGATGAATGCCTCGATGAGGGTCTGGATCACATGATGGATCGAGGCATAAAGGAAGTCGTTGTTGTTCATCGGCACCGCGATGGCCAGGCCTTCGGGTACCTCGGTCTTGATCTTGTCGACGAACTTCAAGCAGTCGTTGATGATCTTGGTGGCGTTGGAGCCAGCGGTCTGGAACACGATGGCGGTGATACCGGGCTTGCCGTTGAAATTGCCGTGGAATCCGTAGGTCACGCGGCCGAGCTCGATGTCGGCCACATCCTTCAGTCGGAGTACCTCGCCATTGTCGGTGGCGCGGATCACGATGTCGCCGAACTCGCTTTCCTCAACCAGACGGCCGCGATATTTCATCGTGTACTGGAACGACTGATTGCCCTGCTCGCCGAATGCACCGGGAGCGGCCTCGATATTCTGCTCGGCGAGAGCATTGGAGATGTCGCCGGGCATCAGACCGTACTGAGCCATCACGTCGGGCTTGAGCCATATACGCATAGAGTAGTCGGCACCCATCACCATCACATCGCCTACGCCGGAGATACGCTGGAGCTGAGGCACTACGTTGATCTTCATGTAGTTTTCGATGAATGTCTCATCATAGTTGCCGGAGGCGTCGTAGAGGGTGATGCCGATAAGCATCGATGTCTGTCGCTTCTGGGTAAGCACACCCACGCGGGTGACTTCGGCAGGGAGGAGGCTCTGTGCCTTCGCTACACGGTTCTGCACGTCTACGGCAGCCATGTCGGGGTTGAAGCCCTGTTCGAAGTACACGTTGATGGTGGCGGAGCCGGTGTTGGTGGCTGTAGATTCCATGTAGGTCATGCCTTCTGCACCGTTGATGCTCTCCTCGAGGGGCGCGATCACGGAATTAAGCACAGCCTGAGCGTTGGCGCCCTGATAAGTGGTGGTCACCGAGATAGTAGGTGGCGCGATGTCGGGGTATTGGGTGATAGGCAGCGATACCATGCCGATAAGACCCAACAGCACTATAAATATGGATATAACCGTAGATAGTACAGGTCGGTTAATAAAAGTATCTAATTTCATTGCCTTATAGGACTAATGTATGGATATGAATAGTGTGTGATGCTGATAGATTATTCCTCTGTGGCGGGAGCCTGAGCTGCTTCAGCGGGGGCTGCCTGAGCGCCGGCGGGCTGTATGGTGATACCGTCGCGGATCGACTGTGTGCCTACGCCCTCGGTGACGATCGTCTCACCTGCCTGCAGGCCGGAGGTCACTACGAAGTTCTTGCCATCGTTCTGGGGCAGTACGGTGATCGGACGTGATGTGATCACGTTGTCGTCGCCCACTACGAATACGAAGCGTCGGCCCTGAATCTCATAGGTGGCCTTCTGGGGAATAACGATCGCGTTGGGTGTATAGATGGGGAGCACCACTGTGGCTGTGGAGCCGGAGCGGAGCATACCGGAGGGGTTGACGAAGAGGGCGCGTACGGAAGCGGCACCGGTGGCGGTGTTGACCACGCCGGATACGGTGGCTACCTTGCCTTCGAAGGGATAGGGGGTGCCGTTGGCGAGCACCAGACGCACGGCCGGCATCGAGTCGATAGCAGCCTTGAGCGAGCGTGTGCCACCGTCGGTGAGGTCAAGTAGATCCTTCTCGGTGAGGGAGAAGTAGGCGTAGACCTGAGAATTGTCGGAGATGGTAGTGAGGGGTTCCATCGACGAGGGGGAGGCGAGAGAGCCTTCACGGTAGGGGATGGTGCCAACAACACCGCTGCTCGGAGCCACAACGTTGGCGTACGACAGGTTCTTCTTTGCAGAAGTGAGCTGAGCCTGCGCCTGAGCGAGAGCTGCCTGAGCGTTCTGGAGCTGATTCTGCGCGAGCTGATAATCGTAGGCCGAGATGATGTTTTTCTCAAAGAGCTGACGCTTGGTGTCGGCTGTCATCTTAGCGGTGTTGACCGAGGTCTGGGCTGAGTTTACGGCAGCCTGAGCGGTAGTCACGGCAGCCTGGAGCTGTACCTGATCGATGGTGAAGAGGAGCTGACCCTTCTTCACTTCCTGACCTTCGTCTACGCATACCTTGGTGATGAAGCCTGATACCTGCGGACGGATGGCGATATCTGTCTTACCCTCGAGACGGGCGGGAAATTCCTGCTGATTTTCTGCGTTGGTGAGCTCTAATTTCATAGTAGCAACTACGGGTGCTTGCTGCTGCATGGCTGCTTGCTGCATAGCGGCATTCTTGTCGCCACCGCAGCCTGTGAGGCTCATGGCGGCCGCCAGTGCGGCAACGCCCAGCGTGAAGCTGTAAGCTAATCTTTTCTGCATAGAGTTAGTTTTTTTGATTTGAATTGGAATTATTATGTATTGATCTATTATTTTACCTTAGAGTTGATTACGGCGAAATCGGAGCCAAAATCCACATTTTAGCCCGACTATATCTAAAAAACTGTGCAAAATTACTAAAGAAATGTCGGCTAAAATATGATATATGTCACATATTGCCGACTCCTTAACATATATTAATACCTTGTGCCCTGCCGCTCTCGCTTCAAAACTCTGGCACTGCTTCGACGCGTTTTATCATTTGCGGAGAAAAAGCTAAATATTCGCCGCAAATTTGCGGTGTATATGTGGCGGTGTCTGACAATGCGACGTAGTCGATATAATTTTTAACACGGAATTAGGTGGGGGATTCGGGAAAATGAACTACTTTTGCGATGATCGAAAGAGTTCGATCCATATTTTATTACCTGAAAGCGTATTTGCTTTACCCCTCTCTACGAAATCGCCAATTTCACAATGCAAAGGGTATTAGCAGTCTTATACGCTCATGCTTGTCGTTTATCCCGACCACTCCCCCGACAAGGGGTGGCTTCATTGATATCCGATAAGGCGTGGGAGTGGGCTGGATATTTTGCATTGGGCGTTTGGCGATGCCTGTAGAGAGATAGACAGCAGATCGCCCCGCGCTTTTTTTGTTTCCCTATGTTTTATGGCCGATCGGGGCGTAAGGCCACACCAATCTTTAAATCGCAACAATTATGGTTAAAAAAATCGCCCTGATGCTGCTATGCTCGGTAAGTTGCATTCAGTCAATGTTTGGAGCATGGTATTTGTCCGGTACTCCGTTCAATTACTCAATGGATGGAGGTGTGTACAGACAAGTTAATGAAATCTGGCTTGGAGTCAATGCGTCGTACCGTGACTATGTGTTCGATGATATTTCAGATCTGGGTATCACTCTGGTGAAGAGCGGCGAGAATATTCCGCTGACAGTCGTAAAGAGCCCTGATGAAACACGCATCCGTATATTTTTCTCAGCCGACACGGCTTTTTTGAGCGAGGGTACGTACACATTCTCTTTGACGAATATCCCGCGCTTGAAAATGAGGAGCATCCTCGATGATGCAGTAGTGACCGTGGGTGATATTATCTCTAATCCTGCACAATCCTTCTCGCGACCGATCTATATCAATAATTATGACCCGCGCACGTTTAAATCGACTTATGCAGTGCCGAACACACGTCCGGGTGTATGCGCTCAAATCGGTGGTGACTACATTTTCACTCCGGTAGTACCTAATGAAGATCCGGCCAAAGGACAGATTATCCAACGCTATACTCATGATTCGACTCATGCGTCAGAAATGACCGGCTGGGTAGAATCGGAAGAGGGAGAGCGTGTAGTGGATTGCCGCTTCAGCTATTCCGGTACCACATTCACTCTCAGCCCCAACGGAATCGTAAGCACCCCCGGTACATATTATCTTGTATACCCCACCAACGGAGTGTTTTATTGCTATAACCCGAGCTCCGATTCAAACTCCAACAGTCGTGTTTCATATATTAAGGATGGTCCTTATACAGTGACCGGTACAGCCGAAACTGCCAATCCGGATTATGCTACCCTTCAGATCTCCGACCGGACTTTTTACACTGATTCGTGGGCTAAGGACTATTCAGTAATGGTGCCAAATGCAGCTTCAATGCAGTTTGTAGGCGGAGCAACTTCCGGGAAAGCTACTCTTTCAGTTACATATACAGATTCCGACGGCGTTACCGACAACAATGCTGAGCAAGTCGATGCCGATTTGGTAATCTCCGGCAATACTCTGGATTTGCATTTCCCCGACAGCTTTTTCAAGGGGGAAGGATCATACGCTATCAAATGGGTTCCTGCGCTTACCGGTGTGGTGGAGGCCATGACATCCAATCATAATAATCTTGATTTTTCATATCTTCCGAAATATTCATGGAAGATTAATATATACGAACCTATTCCTGCGGCTGACGATGTGGCGGTGTATCATCGTGCAAGCTCAGATGTGGAATATGAGATCGGAGAAGGAGAGTCGCTCGACGTGCGTCTGGCTCATCCGCGCTCCGATATCAAGATTTATGCACGCTGGATTCCGGAAGAAGCTGACGCTCCTGTGCAGGCACCGCAGGCGGAGGAGGATACCGATGGCTTCGCTCTTCACTCGGCTGACATCACCGTGGCATCTCCCGGTCGACTGGAATACTATACCGTACATTCCTCTACGGCTTCGGCGGTAAAGACGCTCTCGTTTGTGGCCAAACCGACTGCCGTAGTCGGCGAGATCACAAACGATGCCGACACTGCAGTGGGAAATCTTACCGGTGCGAAGCCCGGGTTGTATTCTATTTCGGGTGTCCGTCTCTCTTCAGATCCCAACACTGCAGTAGTCTCGCCGGGTATCTATGTTAAGGTCTCCGACGACGGCTACGCAACCAAAGTCATCGTCCGCTGAAATACCCCTATCCTCAATACATTGCCCCATCCCTGCCTTTCCGCAGCGATGGGGCTTTATATATTGGATAGTTGGCGGATTCGGCGATTTTACATATTTTTGCGGTGTTATGAAAAAGTTGTCTTTAATGGTTGTGGCTGCTGCTGTGGCGATTTCGGCAAGCGCTACAGTGGGCTTCCGTTACTATCCATACGAACTGAAGCTGCGCCATGCTTTCAATCTGGCGTCGATGTCGCGTACCGCTACTCCCGGTGTGCAAGTGGAAATCACAATCGATTCTATTATAGGCTACGGCGAGGCTTCCATGCCGCCATATCTTGGCGAATCGGTGGAGTCGGTCACTGCCTTTCTCTCGAAGGTCGATCCGGAGCGTCTGTCGGATCCGTTTGCGATGGAGCGCATTCATTCCTATCTCGACTCTATCGCCCCGGGCAATCGCGCAGCCAAGGCGGCTATCGACATCGCGCTGCATGATCTCACGGGAAAAATCACCGGTCAACCATGCTACCGCCTTTATGGCCTTGATACTGACGTGATGCCCTCGACATCATATACAATATCCAATGATACTCCCGACGAATTGCTGCGTAAGCTCGCCGAGTCGGAGCCTTACAAGGTACTTAAGGTGAAGATGGGTGTGCCTGGCGACCGTGAACTGATCGAGTGGATCCGCAGCCGCGACGACCGTCCGATATGCGTAGACGTGAATCAGGGATGGAAGTCGGTGGAGGAGGCTCTCGACAATATCCTCTGGCTGGCCGAGCGCAATGTGATATTTGTGGAGCAGCCGATGGATAAAGCCGATATGGAAGGCCATCGCCGGCTGCGCGAGCTCTCGCCCCTTCCGATCATTGCCGACGAGGCGGTGCAGACGTCGGCCGATATTCCTGCTCTCGCCGGGGCATACGACGGTATCAACATCAAGCTGATGAAGAGCGGAGGGCTCCATGATGCCTACAAGATGGCATTGCTGGCCCGGGCGCTCGGTATGAAGGTGATGATCGGCTGCATGACGGAGACCTCGTGTGCTGTGAGTGCCGCGGCTCAACTTGCTCCGCTTGCCGACTGGGTGGATCTCGACGGCAATCTGCTTATCGCCAACGATCTCTTCGACGGAATGAAGATCGTAGACGGTCGTGTGTGGCTGCCCGAATATCCCGGTGTCGGAGTATCTCCTATCACCAATGTAAATCATTAATCATCAGTTATGACCAAGACTATCTATTTAGCCGGCGGTTGCTTCTGGGGTACCGCCCATCTCTTCTCTCTTGTGCCCGGAGTGGAGCATACTACCGCCGGGTATGCCAACAGCAGTGTGGACTCTCCCTCATATCAGGAGGTGTGTACCGGTCTCACCGGGGCTGCCGAGACTGTGCGTGTGGACTACGATCCCGACCGTGTAGGCCTCACACAACTTATCGATCTGTATTTCCGCAGTATCGATCCTACGTCGGTCAACCGTCAGGGTGGTGACCACGGCACACAGTACCGTACGGGCATATATTGGACCGATGAGGCTGACGAGGCGGTAGTGGATGCGATGCTCGCTATGCTTCAGCGCCGCTATTCACATCCGATAGCCATAGAAAGCGGCAGGCTTGTCAACTTCTTCCCGGCGGAGGATTACCATCAGGATTATCTGGTGAAGAATCCCGGCGGCTACTGTCATGTGAACCCGGCTCTGTTTGAGGAAGCCCGCCGGCTGGAAAAAGCACTGCCGGACGACAAGGCCGAATTGCGTGCGCGTCTCACTCCGCTGCAATGGGAGGTGACGCAGTGCGGTGCCACGGAACGACCGTTTGTCAATGAGTACGATGATGAGTTCCGCCCGGGCATATATGTGGATATTACTGACGGTACCCCTCTGTTTGTGTCGACCCGCAAGTATAACTCGGGATGCGGATGGCCGGCTTTCACGCGTCCGATCACCGACGACCTGATTACCGAACATACAGATACATCCTACGGGCGTGTCCGTACGGAAGTGCGCTCTGCATCCAGCGGCTCGCACCTCGGCCACGTATTCCCCGACGGACCGGCCGACGAGGGTGGCCTTCGCTATTGCATCAATTCGGCAGCGCTCCGATTCATACCGCGCGAGCAGATGGCGGCCGAGGGCTATGCCCGGCTGTTGCCATTGCTCGAAGCTGAGTGACCTTAACACAAAATAAAGAATAGGATGAGGGGCTGCACCGGTCGATGGCGCAGCCCCTCCTGATAGAGTATATAAGCGGTGATGGATTACTGCTGGATGGCTTCCACGAGGGTAGCATTGCCGTCGATGGCGATGCGCTTAGTGCCGGGAAGGAGTTTTACAGTGGAGAAGAGGGCTTTGAGCGGGGTGGCCATAAGGGGCTGACCCTTGGCGTCGAGCTGAACTATTGTAGCGTCGGGAGCTTCACTGCCACAGAGGAGGGTGAGACTGGTGGCGGAAGCTACGCGGTCAAATTCCACTTTGCCGGATACGGCTACACCGGAGGTGGGGTTGCCGTCGAATGCGCGGAGGAGCTGAAGCAGATCGCCGTCGCCGGTCACGTTGAGACAGTAGCGTTCCTGTGAAGGGGGATTGACTTCGAAGGTGCGTACGGAAGCCCAGTTGGTCTTGGGTGAGTCGAGGCGCTTCAGACGCAGATAGCGGGCTTGTACGGGCTCACCTTTCCATGATATCACATAGGTAGAGTCGAGATCGTCGGTGAGGGGCTTCCAGTCCTTGCCATCGGTGGAGTATTCGAGGCGAACGCGCTCGAAGTAGTCTACGTCGTCCACATCATTGCGTCCCTGATGGATTAACACTTCATCCACGGGAATCACACGGCGCAGGTCGACGCCGATCCAGTCGCCGGAGCTCTGAGAGTTGGCCGATGTGTAGTAGGTGGCGGTATCGCCGTCGAGCATCAGATTGCCGAGAGTGGTGGAGAGGTTGGGGTACGATCCGATGGCTTTGGGAAGTGTGGGCTTCGAGCCAGTGAGGCGCTCATAGTAGTCTGCGACCATATCGGACATAGAGCGCTCGTAGAAGGGGTGGAGTTTGAGTGTGCCTACCTTGTGAGCTTTGTAGGCTTCCTCCTCGGCGGGAGTCATCTGTGTGGCTACATACTGATTCCAGAAGAGAGGATTCTCGCCTGATTCATATACCTTGATGAGATCGAGGGTCTTGAGGCCGCGACGCGCTACCTGAGTGAGCTGTGAGAGCCAGGGCTTGATCTCTTTGAGAAGGAGCGGATTGGTGCATCCGGCGAGTATTGTGGCTTCGGCGGCTTCGGCTTTGAGGAGCTGGATGCGAAGCGCGTCAAACTGCTCGGGGGTATAATTGTTGTATGGGAATGTGGTGGTCTCCCACGATTCGTCGCGGCGGTAGCCAGTCTCAGTGTCGCAGGAGTTGATGGCGAAGGTGCGGTATGCGTCGGCCGCGTCGGGCATCATATACACGAGGCCACGTTCCCAGTTGTCGATAGGATTGTATGCGGTGGGGTTCCAGGCATAGTCGGCCACGCCGTAGAGGGCGAGTTTGGATGCTTCGCCGTGCTCCATGGGGTTGCTCTCGATACCGGCTACCTGCTCCGGAGTAAGAGTGGTGTCGAGGCCATATACGGGACCCTGAAGAAGTATGTTGCGCACGTAGTCCTGCACGGGATAGTTCCACCAGTAGAGAGCGGGACGCTTGATGCGGCTATTGATGAATTCGAGAGTCTCGGGAGTGAGGTCGCTGCATACCACTGCGCCGGTCCAGAATACTTCCACTTTAGGATTGAGTTCGCGGCCATAGACAGCGAGGGGACCTTCGGGTCCGGGCTTGGCCCAGAGCTGGGAGTAGTCGGTGGGGCATACAATAAGGTTGGTGACGTCGCCCTTTGCGTCGACGAAGTCGATAGTGAGTCGGTTGAGGAGTTCAACCTGGCGGTGGGGGTCGGTGCCGATGCCGTCAATGTCGTCGAAGAAGATTGCGAAGGAGCGTACACCGAGGTCATACATGAGGTTGAATTTATTGAGGAGGTTGTTGTAGTCCTCTTCGTTCCATTGAATATCCTGTCCGGGGTGGATGGCCCAGATGAAGTTGACGCGGTTGGCCTTGGCGCGCTCCACCAGTTCGCTGATCTTGCGTGCCTGATCGTCGGGGTATGGGAGGCGCCAGTTGGGGGTGGAGTGATAGGGGTCGTCCTTTGGGCCGTAGAGGTAGTCGTTCATTTTGTTGCGGCCGTAGAAGTCGAGAAGCGACAGGCGTACTTCGTGGCTCCAGGGAGTGCCGTAGAAGCCTTCCACTACGCCGCGGTACTTCATGGCCGGATAGTCGCGCACCACCATCATGGGGAGACCACCCTCGTCGGCCGCCATTTCGGATTGGAGTATCTGGCGGAGTGTCTGCAGACCGTAGAAAGCACCGCGCTCGTCGTAGCCTACGATACGTACGGCCTTCGTGCCGATATCGAGCAGATAGGCGCCCGAAACCTCTTTCACGCCGGCCATTTTGGCCTCTTTAGCGCCGAAGGTGATCGACAAGGGGAGTCCGGAGCGGCTCTGCTTGAGGAAGCCGAGGTCGGATGCGAAGCGACCGCTCTTGTCGGTGACGCGGAAGCCGCCTGAGATGTTGAGTACGCCGGAGTTGGGGCGCTCGATGCTCTGAGGTGTGGGGTTGATCACGAGTCCATGGTGGTCGACTTTATGGCCGTCGACGCTGTTGTACTCCTGGACTTCACCTCGCTGCGAGTTGAAGTCGAAATCGTCGGCGCTCAGCCGCGGAGCGGCGGCGATGAGAGCCGTTGTGGCGATAAGCAGTAGTTTTTTCATTATGATTGATTTATTGTAGAGATTATTATTTCGAGTTATAAGCGGAATCTATCGCTACGGCCATCGGGGCGATGGAGTGTCCGCCGGTGAGGTATGGGAGATCGACGGCTCGTCCGCGATACTGATAGAAGAGGGGATTCTGCAGATCGGCTACGGTGACGCCATACTTGCGCATGTGGGCCAGCATTTCCACGATGATACGTGAGAGCGATGATACCGAGGCTTCGGCCGGCGCAGCTTCGGCCGGCGAGAGCCATTCCCATACGGTACCTACGGCGCCTGCTATCTCGGGTGCCGTTGATATGATGCCCTTGAGTGTGGAGAGCGATGACCGGTCGTCGAGCCAGTCGAGTCCGCGATCCATAGCCGCCGATAGGTATGGAAGATACGGGCTCAATTGCTCGGCGAGGCGTACGCCGCCGGTGAGTTCATCAGCGGCGGAGTGGATGCGCAGGAGGTGTGTGTCGGCAGATGCACGCAGATCTTTCTCATCCTCGATCCGGCGCTGCAGATCGATGGGGATATTGGCGGGGTTGAACACTACGGCATCGGCCGAACGGGTGATGGCTGCTACTGAGGCAAGGCGTCCGCCGAGCGAATGGCCTGTGAGCAGGAGGCCGTTGCCGGTCTGATGCACCGACTTAAGGAGTGCGACTATGCTGTCGGTGAGTTGAAGGGCGGCGACATTCTGTGGCTCGTCGATGCTGAAAGCTCCGTCGATGTCGGTAATGATATCGGGAGCATGGGGCTCAGTGCCGGCGAAGGCTATGATGTAGCGCCGGGCCGGAGCGTCGTGAAACACCTGTGCTTTGAATCCGGGTGTCTTGCGCGCCTCGGAGAGCAGTAGGCCGATATGGCCCGACAGCGCTTCTGCCGGGTCTGTGGCGAGGGTTATGCCGTAGGCTCTGAGTCTCTCCAGAGCCTGCTTCTCCCCGGGTGTCGGAGTGGCGTCGAGGTATGCGAGCATGGCGCATAGCGCCGCCGTGGAGTAGGTGCGCATAGTGTCATCGAGCAGAGCGGCAGCCTGCACATCTTCGGGCGCTCCGGAGCTATCCGATGCGGAATTCCCGCCGGCGACCCCTACGCAGGATGCAGCGGCAAGAATCAGGCTGACAGATGCAAGCACCGCTTTGATCATTTCTTGGCTTTGGTTTTGGGTTTGGCCTTGGGACGGATCTTAGTGCCCTTTGGGGCTTCCTCGATGCGACGGAGTACGATGGCCGTGCGTGCCGGCAGATATACTTCGAGCCATTCCACTCCGAGGGGCGAATATAGGTCGTCGTGGCGGGTGAAGTGGCGCACGCTGAGGTCGACATTGCCGTAGCCTCCGAAGCGGGGTTCGTCGCTCGACATCACTACTTCGTATTGGCCGGATGGGGCGAGTACGCCGTAGTCGGTGAAGGATTTGGCGGGATTCCAGTTGAAGAGGAATATCAGGTTGCCGCGGGCGAATGCGAGCACCTGATCGGAGTCCTTCTCCCAGAGTTTCTGCACGGGGAGAGCCTGGAAGTTGTAGACGCCTGATATGAGAGAGGCCATGGCCTTGTCGAAGTCGGCGAGGTATTCGTATTTGAGGTTCTTGTCGTCGACGAGGCTCCACTGGCGTCGGGCATACTTATAACTCCAGCCGTTGCCTTCGCGCGGGAAGTCGATCCATTCCGGATGGCCGAACTCGTTGCCCATGAAGTTGAGGTATCCGCCGTTGATGGTAGATGCGGTGACGAGGCGTATCATCTTGTGGAGAGCGATGCCTCGGTCGACGGTGAGGTCGGAATCGGCCTTCATCATGTGCCAGTACATCTTGTCGTCGATGAGGCGGAAGATTACGGTCTTGTCGCCTACGAGCGCCTGATCGTGGCTCTCGACGTATGATATGGTCTTTTCGTCGGATCGGCGGTTGGTGAGTTCCCAGAATATCGAGGTGGGGTGCCAGTCTTCGTCTTTCTTCTCCTTGAGGAGCTTGATCCAGTAATCGGGGATACCCATGGCCATACGGTAGTCGAAGCCGATGCCTCCGTCCTTCACGGGGATGGCGAGGCCCGGCATACCCGACATCTCTTCGGCGATGGTGATTGCCGAGGGGTTGATGGCGTGGATGAGCTTGTTGGCAAGTGTGAGGTAGACTATGGCGTTGACATCCTGGTTGCCGTTGTAGTAGTCGTCGTATGATCCGAAGGCTTGTCCGAGGCCGTGGTTGTAGTAGAGCATCGAGGTGACGCCGTCGAAGCGGAATCCGTCGAACCGATATTCCTCAAGCCAGTATTTGCAGTTGGACAGGAGGAAGTGGAGCACCTGGTTCTTGCCGTAGTCGAAGCAGAGTGAATCCCATGCGGGATGCTCGCGTCGGCCGTCGCCGTAGAAGTACTGGTCGTAACTGCCGTCGAGGCGGCCGAGACCTTCGAGTTCGTTCTTGACGGCGTGGGAGTGTACGATATCCATGATCACTGCTATACCGAGCTGATGGGCACGGTCGATGAGGCTCTTGAGCTCGTCGGGTGTGCCGAAGCGGGATGAGGCTGCGAAGAAGTTGCTCACGTGGTAGCCGAATGAGCCGTAGTAGGGGTGTTCCTGTATGGCCATGATCTGAATGGCGTTGTAGCCGTCGGCTGCGATGCGCGGGAGTATCAGGTCGCGAAATTCGACGTATGAGCCTACACCTTCGCGCTCCTGTGCCATGCCTATATGACATTCGTAGATGAGGAGCGGGCTGGTGTCGGGCTTGAATGAGCTGACTTCCCAGCGGTAGGGTTCGGCGGGATCCCATACCTGAGCGGAGAAGAGGGCTGTGGCGGGATCCTGTACCACACGTGTGGCGTAGGCCGGAATGCGCTCGCCGCGTCCGCCGGGCCAGCTCACGAGCATCTTGTAGTATTGGCCGTGGCTGATGGCAGCTGCGGGGAGCTCGAGCTCCCACACGCCGCTGCCGATGGGTGTGAGTTCATACTGCTTCGAGGGCTCCCATGAGTTGAAATCGCCGATGAGACAGATGGATGTGGCATTTGGCGCCCATTCGCGCATCACCCACGATCCGGAGGGGGTGCGGTGCAGCCCGAAGTAATTGTGGGCGTTGGCAAATTCATCGAGGCTCTTGCCTGCGGTGAGTTCGCGCTCTTTGTTGATGGCGTCGAGGTGCCGGCCTTCGATGGCTTCGGCGAATGGCTTGAGCCAAGGGTCGTGTTTTATGAGGTTGAGCACCGGCTTGGAGCGCTTCGGTGTGGTGGATGTCTTGGACGTGGTTTTCTTGGCCATTGGGTAGAGGGGGGGATTTTGGAATTAAGCTGAGGTGGCGATCCAGTGTGCCATGAGGCTTATGGCATCGACACCATTGGAGAGATATACTTCTGAAAACAGATATGGAAGTCCCACGGCCATGATGCCGAGGAGCAGGGCGGGCAGCGCGATGCGCAGTCGCTCACGCTTGATGATGGCGATGATGCTCACCACTATGGCGACGGCAGCGAGTACCCATGAGAGGGGTAGCCCGGCCATCCACCATCCACCGAGCGCACCGAGCAATCCGGCAGCCACAGCGAGTATGGCTGTGGCGAGGGAGACAATGTCGGCTGTACGGCGTGGTGATACGGTCATCGCTGCGGTGGATGTGTCATTTGAGAAGCAAATCGATGGGAACACGGGTGAACCAGATGCGGTAGCCCTGCAGGTGACGTGAGTCGACGTCGTGGACTCCCTCTTCGGTGAGTACGCCGATGGATCCGTCGGGCATCACGGTCATTGCGGAGTAGGCTCCGGGACCGGGCGATACGCGATAGGTCTTTGGCCATGTGCGACCGCCGTCGGCTGATGCGTAGAGGGTGATGTTGTCGCGCCACGGGCCGTCGGGTAGCGACTGGATGAGGTAGTCGGTGCCGTCGTAGCGGTATGAGAGTATGTCGCCGTTGCAGGCTACGTCGTGAAGACCGAAGGGCTCGACTACGGTCCAGGTGCGGCCATTGTCGGTGGATCGCGACACTCGTCGGTCGCCTACCCACCGGTTGCGGATGCTTGCGAGAAGGGTGCCGTCGGGGAGCTGCACGATCTTGGTCTCGTCGCCGTCGTCGGTGACGGGTGTGTCGGAAATCTTCCATGTGCTTCCGCCGTCGTCGCTATAGATGGCGTAGCATGGGAATTTCTCTACTCCGTCGCGCCGGGTGACGAGCACGAAGATGATGCGTCCGCTCTTGGTGACGATGGCTCGGCCCGATGACGCGAAGGCGCTCACGGCGTCGATGTTGCCTGGCGCGAAAAGCATGGGGTTGAGGTCGAGGGGTTCGGACCATGTGAGGCCGCCGTCGGCGGATGTGAATACTGTGATGTGGCCGGGAGTGGTCTGCCATAGGCCGTTGCCATGGGTGCAGACTACCACGAGCTTCTTGTGCTTGGGATCGTAGATGAGTGCGGGATCGCCATAGCCTCCGATGCTGTCGTTGGCGGCGATGGTGATATAATCGCTCCATGTGTGGCCGCCGTCGGTGGAGCGCCGACATACGACGTCGATTTTGCCCGGGAGGTCGCTGAGATACTCTATGCGCTTGTCGGCTACGGCTATGAGGGTGCCGTCGGGGAGTGTCTCGATGGCCGGGATGCGGTAGTATCCGGATCCGAAGTCGCCTTTGTTGAACACTAAGGAGCGGTATGCGCCCAGGATGGGATCGTCGTAGCCTACGGGCTCTACGCTCTGAGCGAATGCCGGAACGAGAGCGAGGGTGAGGCAGGCGGTGAACAGGAATCGTTTCATGGCTGATTGGCTTGTGTTGGGTATTCTTTTGGCAAATATAGTGATTTGCCCCGACAATACCAAGTGAAGCCTATCTGCGACGGTCGTTATGAACTTTGATTCCGAATACGATGGCCGAAGATATGGTGGTGATAGCGTTGGTCACTACCAGAGGCCAGTTGCTCAGCAATACGCCCTGGATCACGAAGAATATGCTTCCGGCGCCTAACAGTAGGAATGTGGGCATGGCTATCCCGTCGGTGTTGCGGGTGCGGATGGTGTGCCACGCCTGCGGCAGGTAGCCGAGCACCATGCAGATGCTGGCCAACCAGCCGACGATGGTGGTGATCAATTCTGTGTTCATAGTGATTAAGGGAAGAGTGGTTGGAAGCGGAGGATGCTACTTCTCGCGCATGAATACCTGAATGGGGGTGCCGGTGAAGTTCCAGTGCTCGCGAATCTTGTTTTCGAGATAGCGGCGGTATGGCTCCTTGACCCACTGAGGCAGGTTGCAGAAGAAGATGAATGTGGGTACACGTGCATCCTTCAGCATGGTGATGTATTTAATCTTTACGTATTTGCCTTTGTTGGCCGGCGGCGGGTATGCGTCGATGTCCTCGCGGAGCAGGGTGTTGAGCTGCGATGTGGGGATGGTGCGGTGGCGGTTGTTGTAGACGTCGACGGCCGTTTCGAGCACTTTGTAGATGCGCTGCTTGGTGAGCGCGGAGCCGAAGATGATGGGGAAGTCGGTGAATGGAGCGAATCGCTCGCGGATGGCGTTTTCAAAGAATTTGATGGCTTTCTCGGACTTGTCGGTCACGAGGTCCCATTTGTTGACGCATACCACGAGTCCTTTTTTGTTGCGCTGAATGAGGGAGAAGATGTTGGCGTCCTGTGCTTCGATGCCACGTGTGGCGTCGATCATGAGGATGCATACGTCGGATGCCTCGATGGCGCGCACGCTACGGATCACGGAGTAGTATTCGATATCTTCGTTGACTTTGGCTTTCTTGCGGATGCCGGCAGTGTCGACGAGGTAGAAGTCGAATCCGAATTTATTGTATCGGGTGTAGATGCTGTCGCGTGTAGTGCCGGCGATGTCGGTGACGATGTGACGGTCCTCGCCGATGAAGGCGTTGATGAGCGATGACTTACCTGCGTTGGGTCGGCCTACGATGGCGAATCGGGGAATGTTGTCGGTGGGTGTGTCGCCACCGTCAGCTTCCTCGGGCAGACGGCGCACGATCTCATCGAGTAGGTCGCCGGTGCCATAACCGTTGACGGCAGAGATTGGATACGGGTCTCCGAGACCGAGGCCGTAGAACTCGGGTACGTTGTAGAGCCACTCATTGGAGTCTACTTTGTTGGCTACTAGGATCACGGGCTTGCGGGCACGGCGCAGTATCTCGGCCACATGGTCGTCGAGGTCGGTGACACCATTCATGGAGTCGACTACGAAGAGGATCACGTCGGCCTGCTCGATTGCGAGCTCAACCTGCTTGTTGATTTCCTCTTCGAAGATGTCTTCGGAGTTGACTACCCAGCCGCCTGTGTCGACGACTGAAAATTCGCGGCCGTTCCACTGAGTACGACCATATTGGCGATCGCGCGTGGTGCCGGCTGTCTCGTCGACGATGGCTGTGCGCGATTCTGTAAGGCGGTTGAAAAGGGTCGACTTACCTACGTTGGGTCGGCCTACGATTGCTATCATCTGTCCCATGATGAGGAATTATGTTTTTGGCTATGAGTTACACAAAGTTAGTGGATTTATTCGATATACCCAAAGGCACGGAGCTTATTGTCGCGGTTGCGCCAGTTGGGTTCGACTTTGACAAACATCTCAAGGAATACGCGTTTGCCGAAGAAGGTCTCGATGTCGCGACGGGCTTCGGTGCCTACTTTTTTGAGTCGTGAGCCTTGTCGGCCGATGATGATGCCCTTCTGCGAGTCGCGCTCTACGTAGATGACTGCCATGATGTGGATGGCATTGTCCTTCTCTTCGAATTTCTCTACGATGACTTCTACGGAGTAGGGTACTTCCTTGTCGTAGTTGAGGAGTATCTTCTCGCGGATGATCTCAGTGACGAAGAAGCGTGCGGGCTTGTCAGTGAGTGCATCCTTGCCGAAGTAGGGCGGGGAGTCGGGGAGCAGCTCTACGATGCGGCTCATGATGTTGCTGACGTTGAAGTGCTCGAGTGCCGATGTGGGGAAGATCTCGGCGTTGGGGAGCAGTGCGCGCCAACGGTCGACGATGGCTTCGAGGTCGGCCTGATTCTTTACGAGGTCGATTTTGTTGATTACGAGGAGTACGGGGGCTGTCTCCCTGGCTACTTTGGCAAGGAATTCGGCATTTTTGGTCGGATCCTCCACTACGTCGGTGACGTAGAGCAATACGTCGGCATCGGTGAGGGCACCCTCGGAGAAGTCGAGCATGCTCTGCTGTAGTTTGTATTTAGGGGAAAGTACACCCGGGGTGTCGGAAAATACGATCTGATATTCGGGTGTGTTGACGATGCCCATGATGCGGTGGCGTGTGGTCTGGGCTTTGGCTGTTATGATGCTCAGGCGCTCGCCTACGAGGTCGTTCATCAGGGTGGATTTACCTACGTTGGGGTTGCCTACGATGTTTACGAATCCGGCTTTGTGTGGAGTGGTCATATTCTTGAATTTGTTATGTTGCTTTATAAAAACAACAACGATAGCACCCGAAAAGATGCTATCGAAGTGTGTTTTTTTGCTCGGAGCGGTGTGAACGGCCTTGTTAGAGGTCCCAGATCACATACATCGCGCCCCATGTGAAACCGGCGCCGAATGCGGTGAGCACGAGCTTGTCGCCCTTCTTCAGACGATGCTTGTTTTCATCGATACAGAGGGGAATCGAAGCAGCGGATGTGTTGCCGCGGTATTCGATGTTGACGAGTACTTTTTCGGGGTCGATGCCTGCACGTGAGCCTACGGCTTCGATGATACGGAGGTTGGCCTGGTGGGGGATAAGCCAATCTACGTCGTCCATCGTGAGCCCGTTGCGCTGACAGATGTCGAGCGAGGATTCGAGCATATCGGTTACGGCGTGCTTGTAGACGAACCGGCCGTCCTGGAACAGGAAGTTGTCGCCGCGGTCTACAGTCTCGTGAGTGGTGGGCATCACTGATCCGCCGGCACGCATCACCAAATGGTCGCGGCCTACACCATCGACATGGAATACGGCGTCGATGATACCTACGGGCTCATCGGTGGGCTCGAGCATCATTGCAGCCGCGCCGTCGCCGAAGAGGGGGCAGGTGGTGCGATCCTGATAGTTGACCATCGACGACATCTTTTCGGCAGCAACTACTACTACTTTCTTGCGGAGGCCGGACTTGATGTAGGCGGCACCGTCCTGAAGGGCTACGATGCAACCGGCGCAAGCGGCCTGAATGTCGTAGGCGTAAGCGTTTGTGAGACCGCAGCCGTGAGCTATCACCGAACCGGTGGATGGGAAGCGATAGTCGGGGTTGGAAGTGGCGCATATAAGGAGTTCTACTTCCTCGGGCTTTGTGCCTGTCTCTTCAAGCAGCTTGTTGACGGCGCGTATGCCCATATACGAGGAGCCGGCGCCTTCTTCCTTGAGGATGCGGCGTTCCTTGATGCCTACGCGAGTGGTAATCCACTCGTCGCTGGTGTCGACCATCTTCGACAGCATTTCGTTGTCGAGTACGTCGTCGGGTATGTAGGATGCTACGCCGGTGATTTTTGCGTTTGCCATTTTTTGGAGTCGTGAGATGGTTGAGGTTGGTGATTTGTGGATGTCGGTGGGAGCAGAGCCTGCCGAGGTGCCGTGGTTAGACGGTTTCTTCCTTTACGATAGCCTGCTTGCCACGGTAGTAGCCGCATTCGCCACAAACGGTGTGGTAGATGTGCCATGCGCCGCAGTTGGGGCAGAGAGCGAGGGTGGGGGCTACGGCTTTGTCGTGTGTACGACGTTTGGCGGTACGGGTCTTCGATTGTTTGCGTTTAGGATGTGCCATTTTGGATTATGTTTTACAGTTTATTTTCTATCTGTTAGTTATTCTCTGGTTTTTCGTTGAGTTTGGCGAGGCCTTCCCAGCGGGGGTCGACGGTTGTGGCAGTGGATTCGGTGGGGCTGGCCGGGCTTTGATCCATCGTATCCATTTCGTCGATGAGCTGCTGCTCGATAGAGTTCTCGTCGGCGTCGGCAGAGGTCTGAGCACGGTGTTTGCGGAGCAGTGCGCTCATCTGCCTATTGCATTTGCCTAACGGATGCACGTGGCGGATCGGGATTGCCAGCGCCACGGTATCGTAGATCATATACGCAACATTGAGGTAGTTGTCGCTCTGCGGGATGACGAGGAGGTCGTCGACGGAGTCGTCGTAATCGTCGCCATACTTGACGTTGAGCGCGTAGGATGTCTCGATCGGTACGATGAGCTGATCGAGGCACCGGTCGCATATAAGTGTGAGGTCGCCGGTGATGGTGAATGCCATCTGATATACTTCGGGCTTTGCGTCGACGGAGAGGTGTACGGTGAGGTCAGCGCCGTGTATGTCGGCGTTTTCCATGTTCTCGAAAAACGTCTTGTCGAGCTTGAACTCAAAATCATGCACGCCGTTAGGCAGGCTCTTGAGCGGAATCTTATATGCTGTAAACTTTCCCAATGCTTTAAGTATAAGGATATGTCGGCAAAAACTCTGCAAAGTTATACATTATCTTCCATTGTGGCAAACTTTTTTCGCAAATTTGATTTGATTCGAGTTTTGCGGTTTGCGACGCAGGATGCAGGATGCGCGATTGATGTGGGTGCAGAAAAGGTGGATGCGGAAAAGAGGATGCACCAGGGTACATCCCTACAATCTGCTGATAATCTGCTATATCGCGTATTTCGCATAGCGAAGCAATGTCCCTACGAAATTGTGGAACCTGAGAAAGTTTATGGTAAAAATGTCATTGTACGCTTTTCGTGCGGGGATTCCC
>JAIDTT010000022.1 GCA_029060545.1 Paramuribaculum sp.
TTATGAAACACCCGGCGACAATAATAGTGTTGTAGATAGTAGGTTGTGATTTGCTTAATTTTCAGTATATTTGCACTATAGGAAACACCATTGACGATATCGGTGATACCGTGACGATTGTTGTGATTTGCTTAATTTTCAGTATATTTGCACTATAGGAAACACCTTGCATCAATATTATCACCTCTTAAAACATGTTGTGATTTGCTTAATTTTCAGTATATTTGCACTATAGGAAACACCAGGTCATAAGATTCAAACGACGATTACGGTGTTGTGATTTGCTTAATTTTCAGTATATTTGCACTATAGGAAACACCTGGTCCTGATAATACACCCGAAACAGTTATGTTGTGATTTGCTTAATTTTCAGTATATTTGCACTATAGGAAACACCCCAAGACGTGTATTATCCTATTAATTAAACCCTTACATAGGGATGTTTCCAAATAAAAAATCCGGATTAAAATTCCGGATTTTTTATTATAAACTCATTTTTGGGAAGCATAAATCTAATCAGAACAGTTCCAATTGTATCCCATTTGGGATAGGTGGCGTCTTGGAATACCCCTCATATAATTCTATCTCCTGAAATTGACGATCCGTAATGCTAAATATACATATCTTTCCTTTGCTTGGAAGTATACTTTTTACTCGATTGATATGCACTTTCATATTTTCGCGCGATGCACAATTTCTCACATAGATTGAAAATTGGAATTTAGTAAAACCATCAGCGATCAATCCCTTTCGAAACTTCGCATATGACTTACGCTGCGCCTTTGTTTCTGTTGGAAGGTCAAACATAACGAGTATCCACATAACTTGATATGCGCTTAAACGATCGAATGTAACAACGGGCCCCGACATAATATATTATGATATGCATCTTACGCATTAATCTCCGGGTATACTACTCGTTTTATATCCCCTAAAAAGCATTTTGCCAAAGACGCAGTTGTCATGCTGGCAGCGACCATCAATGGTCGGTTTAAGCCGGCTATCTTGACATCGAGTGTCGGAATCGTTAGTAAAACGCGTTTAATTTCTCTATCAATTTCACCATTATACTCTCCGGAATCAAGTATCGACAATACAAGTATGTCTACATACGGGCGATATGGTTCCATAATGTCATCTGCCAGACAATAGGCATTATATCTGTTACAATGATGAATGCCGAGAGTCGGCAGGAGACCGCTCCCCACTAAACTACGGGCAATAACAGCCCGTAATACGATATAGCCATAGTTTAGCAACTCATTCGGAGAATCTTCCGTACGCCCACGGATAAAGGCATCAATCTCCGGGAAAATATTTGCCCAGTAATAAGCGGCGGCTCTTGCTTCAAAGTTATCGGGATCTCCACTTCTCACCCTGTTGCTCCACGACTTTATATTTCCGGCTTCTATACCACGCATTTCCAATACCGCGGCCTGATTGCGCAACTTCGCTACGATAGTCTGCTGCCATAATTGCTTCTTTAATGGCAAACTTGCTATAACCTGAGCATCAAATCGTTCTTGTTGCACACTGTTTCCATTGAGAGGTAAAAGCAGACCATTGGGCATATGCTTGCTGTCGCAGGTTATTACTGCTACATTATTCTCAATCAATGTTGATATGAGAGCAGAGGTGATGTTTATCAACCCGGATTCAAGCACCACTACTCCGATATCCTCGATTGGACGCGTAGTGACACCTTGATCATTCTCAATCACAAGTTGACCAAGCCTCAATGACAGCCGGGCGCTATTGCTAAAACACAGAGTCTTTTTAAGCATTTAATGAAATTATTTCTCCCAACATATTGACACGAACCTTATGCGGATTCTGCTCCTTAAATGCCTTATATGATGAAATAAGTTTTTTATCACCTACCTGCATATTTTCACCTTTCATATCTGCAGTGGTTGACGTATGCAAACTCAAACCCAATTGTCCCTCCGAGAGTTTCTGAACCCGGAAAAGATGCTTATTAAGCAATGCATGATCTTTCGACAACAATGCATCCCGGAACTGATCATCCGACAGGCCAAGCACAAACATCTCGTTTACAGCAATACTCATAATGAATTTGCTGCTATGATGGGGCAACGACGCTCTGATATCTTCAATATCGATTGGATTCTCGATTTCAATAAGTTTATCCCATGCATCTTCCGGAGCGGTCACTACAATCGGAATTCCATATCGTTTTCGTTTCACGGCAGTCCAGAAACTTACTGCTATTGTTTCTACTTTTCCATCACTTGTTAGATAAAAGGCTAAGTGATGATTATTTCGTGTTTGTGCAAAACCCACGGCATTGCCGGACTTGTTTTTGCGTATGGATGCGAGCGTTGAACTATCAATATTGGTATACAGACGGATTGACCTTATGGCTGATTTTTTTGCTTCATCCGAATATATCGGGTTCTCTGAAAGACCTTGCGCAAACTTCTTGTCATTGTTGTCGCATGTAGAGAAACGGGCTCTCACCAATTCTCTAATATGCCCATCAATTATTGATGGTATATCCTTGTATGTGATACTTTCTATAGGATATTTCACAACGACCTCTCTACTATAGCATTCTATTTTGTCGGTTTTAATTACCCTACCATTAACTATAAGTTGGTTTTTCTTTAGATCTTTCTTAACTAAGTTCACGTTATTGGAATATTCCTTAAGTTTGGCAAGTATTGCATCTCTAATATCGGCATCAACTATAGTCTCGGGCTGCTCCAGTACTTTTGCCAACGACAATAGCGCTCCACGCTTTTTAATCTTTCCGTATACAGTGTCCTTATGCAGTTGATCTCGGGGTATCAGAATATTTGTCTGGACACAAACTCTTTTACCACCTCGTTTTACATATCTCTTACCCGGAGTTGTAAGTTTTTTACCGGCTTTAAACGAAACAGATATTTGATCTACCGCATCATATACTGTCTCATACGCGAAATGTGGTTGACGACAAGCCCATTTATCGATATTTTCATGAATTAAGGCGTCATGTTGTTCGGTATTGAGAGTGCTCAGACGTTGTATATATCCTTGTCGGGTAAGGGCTACTACCAATGCATCGATCGCATGATGTCTGTGATCCTTACGTTTGCTCCAGTCCTTTATGCGTTTCACTCGATGTGTCTGTCCATGATGTGAATACGAGACCTCTTCTGTTAGATCCGCGCGTTCATACTTACTTAAATTCAGATCATGCAGGATAGTATCATATCCCCAAGAATGACGGAAAAAGTCGGTTACAGCACCGGAGGATGCATATACATTTCTAAACGCATCCATTAGAATCAGACGGGCTTTGCGCGATATATATTGGGTAAGTCTGAGATCACGGTCAATAAATCCGGCGTCAATATCCTTTTCGCGCAAATTTAAGTTCCTATATTTACCTTTACTGATCTTTCCCTGTTTATATAAATCATTTATACGATTTATATATTGTTCGAATAATTCGGGACGAGACTCCATAAAATCGTATGCCGTACGATTGTTTTTTGCTTTATTACATTCGCGACACGCACACACCTTATTAGAAAAACTGTCATTGAATATTTTAGAGCGCGGTATTATGTGTTCTATCTCATAATCATGTCCTTCAATAAATTGGATTGGGGTTACCGGTTGACCGCAGTAGATACATACATTGCCGGTTTCACGAAGCATCTTCATTTTCTGAATTCTGCGACGCGAAGGCTGTATGCCGAATTCCATTATCTTTTCAGATATTTGCTGATTCTCACGTTCGTTGCTATTTATACTTTTTGTTGACTTGGAGCGTTCTTCTTTGCTCTGCTTTAACTCGCGGGCTAACTCTACATGGACCTCATCAATATCTCCATATCTTTCTTTAACGGCATTGACAAGATTAATCATCTGGTTAAGAATCTTCTCAACCGTTGGTTGGCGCAAGGAATTTTTAGGCAGCAATTCGAGTTTGAGTTTCAACTCTCGTGATTCATTTTCTTCCTTAGTAATGCTTTGTGAATGATTTATACCCAACTTGGCCGAAGCCTCGGCGTAGCCAAAACCTTGCATTAGTAATGGAATCAACTTGCGCATAAACTTCGTAGACTTGTTAGCATATCCCGGCGAAACAAAATCTATGGAATACAGTCGGTCAACAATTTTCGAATCGGTAATACCAAACAGTTTCGCGAGTGCCTTTCGCAATTCTTCTTTGTCGGCTACCGAGTATAAAGTATGCCATAGTTTGTACAATGGTTGCTCGATAAAGTCAAGGCTAACAACACTATATACTTCGCCGGTCTCTTCGTCGGCTATCGGGGAATCGATAAGTTGAATATCAAACTTAAGCAATTTTTCGGCATCTACAACTCCTTCAAGGGCTTTCGCTAATTTACAATATGTAGTATTGCCTTGCAATCCACGTCCAAGAGATTGATCCGCTTTATATCCATCCGATTTTTTTAGGCCAAGAATATTAAGGAGATCCGTCTCCGTCATTTTCTCGTGTGTTGCCATAAAATCAAAAATACGTTCGCGTTCTGCGGTATCAAACGTATATATGTAACGCAGTTTTTTTGCCTCAGAAGATACAGCATTGCCGTTTTCATCAAAAAGATCCGGCCTTATAGTAAGTATATCCGTGTTGCGCAACCGCGGATTGATTAATCTGATGTTATTGATAACTTCATAGATACGCTCCACCTGAGATAGCGGAGAGGTTATCGGCGCTACGCGAGGACCACCATCCACAATCTTGCCGTTTTTGTCTTTAAATGATTTTCTTTCGAATTCACAGAAAGAGACAAGATGTTTACACGACTTTAATGGACGCTGAAAGAATATGGCATTTTTAAATTTCATTATGTTATCATCCGTAAGAAGTTCCGGATAAAACACTTGCTGATTCTTCATTATTGCATCGAATTCCTCCTCATATGCCTGTCTTGGAAGAACTTTCTCGCGAATCCTATAATTATAGGCTTTCTTGCCATTATCGGTTATATATTTTGATTCTACCAATTTACGATAAAAAAACTGCCCTACTGTCAAACCCGTCTCTTTGATATCCGCAAAATGTTGGTTTACCCTGTTTACATAATCGGTCGCCTCGATACCGACATCCGATTTTGAGTGTCTATAGCCTCGTCTCTGATTAATATGAATAAGGACTCGCACAATTTCACTTGGAGTCAATTTTTCTCCCGGAGTAGCACCTTTAGATCTGAGCGCCCATGTTTCCTCTGGGTTTAATGGAGGAAATTGCTCGTCTTTATCAATCATTCCCAACTCAAGCCCAAGCGAGTATAATTCTTGGCGCCGCAACTGATATCGGTCATAACATTTACGCATCGTACGTAGAGAGGTACGCTTGCTACATACAGACTCCCCCTTTCCACTCGAAAAGTCATTGGCTTCATTCTTCCTGAGATTGATAATTCTCGAGCCCATCCCTAAAATTTTCTTTGGGATATTATTCTCATCAATATCTATTAAAGCCCAGCCTATAGAGGCAACACCTAAATCAAGTCCTAATACTTTCATATTTTTATAATGAAATTTTTCCTATTATTATTGTGCGTTCAAAGATAATGATTTATCTTTGTATCGCAAATATATTAAGCAGATCACAATAAGGATTATTCCGTTGTGAAACCATTTGGAGAGGGAGATTTTCTCTCTCTCGTCTTTTTATCATTCCGTGGCAATCCCAATTATCTACCAATCATCCTCGAAATCATCGTAGATCTCGTCGTCATATATCATATCGTCAAGCCTGTCTTCAAGCAGATCAAGTTCATCCTGAATGGCATCGTAGCGGTCAGAATCGTAATCACATCTATCCAGTTCATCCTCCAGATCGCCAATCCGGTTCTCAATCTCATCATAGTCTCGCAATCGATGGCGTGAATCAATCTGCCGATCACTTTTGGGGGAATGCTTAGGCTTACCTTTCAGCCTGTCCCACACCATATCCCCAAATGCGAATTCGCCTATAAACGACCAAAACGACATACTACTTGATGTTAGCACCATCCTTGAGGGCGGCTCCAAGCCACGCGAAAAACATCACAATCATCAATATATAGCCCATAACAAATGTGTATCACAAACATTGCGAAAGGCACTATCGCCTTCCGCCAACAAATTTAGTTGTACATAGGGCGAAATTTACGCCCACATACGTTAAAAAAATTATTTTCTGCGCTTATTAGAGCGGCGACGCTTCTTCGACTTCTTCTTTTTGGGAGCGTGTGTCTTTGACTTCTTGGGCTTCGTCGAATGATTCAGATTGGCATAGGCATTTTTCGATTTACCGGTGATGTCGAATGCCTCTGTCACCGGCCTCCCCTCCTGATCGAGACTGTGGGTAAACAACCAGTCGTAGGTGTCCTGAAGGTAGAAAAATCGCGCCGGCTGACCATGGTTCATACCTTGCACGCGATTGTAAAGCAGACGTTCGCCCTCCGATTCCGATTCGCGTATCGCCTTTACCACACGGTCGCTCTCTCCTACACCGACAGCTCTGTCGGCCGTGCCGTGTACGATCCACAGCGGCACCTCGCCGAGTCGCTCGAGATGCTTCGCTGTAGCGCCACCGCAAAAGGCCATAGCCGCCGCCACCTGATCGGGATATTCGGCGACGAAATCGAGCGTGCCATATCCGCCAAGGCTCATGCCGAGCACATAGATCCGCGTAGAATCCACGTCGTACTTCTCCTTAGCCCACTCTACTATCTTCATCAGCTTGGCCGGTGACCATGCCCCGCCGGGGTTCTGAGGCGCAACGACATACGCATCGATATGACGCCCGCGGTCGATCGCGTCGATAGTACCATAGTGACGCACGCGCTCCAGATTATGTCCGCACAGGCTCGCACCATGCAGGAAAAGTACCAACGGCTTCGCTTCGACTGCGGCCGAATCGGGCTCGTACATCCAGAAGTTATAGCTGCCATCCACAGTGCCCTTATGAGCCTTCAGCTCATATCCATGCGAAGCCGTCGGCCAAAGCGCCACAACGGCAGCAACAAGTATGTATCTTACTAAATTCTTCATCTCCTTATCTTTTACTTAAGCGTGATCTTATATATAGACTTGCCGCGCGAACCCACCACGAGCGAGTTGCCGACAACGACCGGCGATGACTCAAAGTTGGCGCCGATCTGCTGAACATTGATTATCTCGCCATCGCGGCCACGGATCAGATACATTCTGCCGGCGCAATCGCCCGTCACTACATACATTTCACCATCGGGGCCGATGAAACCGACGGGCGACGACCATGCGTAATAGCGCAACTTGACCGAGTAGCGCGTGTGGCCTGTAGCACGATCATAAGCCACAAACGAGCCGTTCATTTTATCATCGTCGTTGCGTACCACGTTAGTGAATATCAGATCGATGCAATCTCCTACTCCGGGGAGTGCAGTAGCATAATAGCCTCCGTCGAAATGCTTTTCGCCAAGCTCAGCCCGCCTGGCGGGAGTATGATTCACCCACACCTCTCTGCCTGTCAGCGCATCGAGTTTCACAAAACGCGCTTCGGCCACGCCCCCGTGCTCCACCTCGCAACCTGTGTAGACATAAATATTCCGGTCAGCTTCCTCGCATATCACGGGAGTGGCGTCAACATCGTCGGGCAATTTATAGTACCAGACCGGATTAAGCGTATTCAGATTGATGCACAATACGTTGCCCGCGTTATCGGCTACATATCCGTAGTTGGCATACACACTCATCGAGGCTTCGATACCGGGGGCATAACCACCGACAGTATAACGCAGTACCGAATGGAGTTTCAATCCACCCGGCTCGACCAAAAACTTATATACGCCACCGTTTTCACCCGGACGGAAAAGGAATTGGCCGACGCGAATTGCCGACGAATCGTAAGCTCCCCATCCGCGTTGTGCCTTCGGATCCGGGCCGAAGAAATGCGTCATAAGTCCTTTATTTAGATCAATCACGAGTGCGCCCATCTTGCCGTGAGCCGGTACGCCTTGCCCTACATACAGATTGCCGTTCAAGGTCGGATCGAGCGATATAGTGCCCTTGATCGGATTGGTCACGTCGATAGCCGGTCGTGAAGGCTTACCGGTCATAAAATCGATAAAATACACTTTGGCGGCCAAAGAGCCAACCATAATCTCGCGCCCTGAAAAATCACCATCGACAAGCCCGGCACTACGAAAACGTCTCATACAGCTGTCGGGCCACTCGACATAAAGCGGCTGACCGGTCCAACCTGTACCTCCGCCCCATGTGCCAACCGACGTCGCTGTATAGTCTTCCTCTGTATCGAACCTCCAATCCACCTCAAAGCGTGATGGCACCGAATCGAGCCGACCACCAAACGCAGCGTCGCGGCGCTCGCCCCCACGGAAAGTGAACTGCCCCGGTACCGACGCGTATATATCGACTGTAGACTCCAGTATGCCGGAATTTAAGGTATCAATTACCTCTATCGAATATTTCACCCTTTGAGCCGAAGCATAAGCCGTATCAGGAAGCACAACTTCCATAGCAGGCTTCGCCGCAATCACAGCCGTATCGGCTATCGAATCGGTATCTCCGCCACCGCCGCTCCGCTTACCCGCCGACGAACAACCGATCAGTACGACCGGCATCATGGCTACAAGCAAATTTTTGGCTACAAGGTTCATGATGCAAAGATACGATTTTCCGCACCATAAGCAAAATACCTGTATGCGTAGTTATTTGGGAGCGTACACCGAGATAGGCACGGCACCAACCAGAGCGTTATACGCATTATAGGCCAGTGCATCCAGTTCATCTTCCGCCCCGCTCACTACGATTGGCGCCACGTAACTGATCCAACTCTCTATGAGCGACAGAAAATATTCGGAATGCGATATGCCTCCGGTGAATATTATTGCATCTACATCGCCACGGAGCGCAACCTGACGCGCACCGATCTCTTTAGCTATATTGTAGGCCATAGCCTTTATTACAGAAGCGGCAGGCTCAATGCTCTCAGATGCCTCGGCAAGAGCCATACGCATATCGTTGGTTCCCAACAGCGAAGTCACCCCACCCTGACCGTTGATCATCCTTTTGAGTTCTTTCTTCGTATAGCGGCCACTGAAACATAGTTCCACCATATCATCAGCCGAAATAGTGCCGGCACGCTCGGGACTGAAAGGACCTTCGCCCGAAATGGCATTATTCACATCGACCACTTTGCCATGGCGGTGCGCACTCACCGATACTCCACCACCCAGATGAGCCACAATCAGATTGAGCGCCTCATACTCCTTGCCTATAGAGGCGGCATATCTGCGGGCTACAGCCTTTGAATTGAGCGCATGAAACACCGATCTCCGAGCCACACCCTTCAGTCCGGTGAGCCGGGCCTCGGGCATCAGTTCGTCAACCACCTCGGGATCGGCTATAAACGAGCGAGCGCCACACATATCCGCGATATCTTCAGCCAACACACCGCCCAGATTACAGGCATGCTGTAGCTCCGCATTAAGCAGATCATGTCGCATGAGATCAGTCACCTCATACACTCCGCCAGGAGTCGGCTTCAGCAGTCCTCCTCGACCTATCACACCGTCAAAGTCCACGGCATAACCATCAGCTGCCAATGCCTCACGGATAGCTTCAAGTCGCATCGGCAACTGATCATTAATCATAGCAAACTGTCGGAGTTCATCAACGCTATGATGGATCGTATGCTTCCACAGCAACTCGCGATCCTCATATATAGCGAGTTTTGTCGATGTCGATCCAGGATTGATTACGAGTATCTTCATAGCCGGCTCATTAGTTGGATGCAGTGAATGCCTTCTGTGCCACACAAGCCAATGCAAGCGATACGTATTTCGATTCCACGCTGTCGGCACGCGACGGTATCACTATCGGCACACGACATCCGCATATTATACCTGCCATAGTAGCCTTTCCGAAGAGCGATATAGTCTTGTAAAACGTATTTCCGGCTTCAAGATCCGCAAATACGAGCATATCGGCATCACCGGCCACAGCACCTTCAATATGCTTGATCTCGGCAGCTTTCTTGTCGCAAGCCGTCTTCACATCCATCGGCCCCTCGATCGAAATTGTACCGAGTTCGCCGGAATTTGCGAGCTCGATCACATGAGCATAGGAAGTCGTGATAGCGAATTTCGGATTACTCTTCTCCGTAAAGTGAATAAGAGCCAGCTTCGGATGCTTTACGCCTAAGAACTGGAGCAGCGACTTTCCGTAGCGCACTATCGCTTCGATCTGCACCGTATTGGGATAAGGGATCACGGCAGCATCCGAAAAAATCAGCAATTTGTGATAGTCCGGAATATCCGTAGCCGTAATATGAGTCATCACAGCGCCCGGATCCAGCAATCCAACCTCCTTATTAAGTACAGCATGAAGCAGATTGTCCGTATTTATAAAGCCTTTGAATATCACATCTGCCTGTCCACTGCGAGCCAACGCCACTGCCTTAGCCGCAGCATCATCCACATCAGTACATCCGATAATTTCCAGTCGTTCGTCAGCAGCCAGAGCATTCAGGCGGGCGTCAGGCTCGCCGGCCACACAAGCCGAGATATGTTTTACACCATGGGTAAGACTCCGTTTCATCACATCTAACGAGTGATCATCTACGGGATTCACAGCCACGATTCGCATATCGCTGCAGTGTTTGTCGAAGAGTTCTGTAATCTTATGGAGATTGTTTAGCCGCGGCTTTTCTGTACTCATTTCTATATAATCTTATTTATTGCACAAATTTACGAAAATCGCGCAAAAACTTTCTAATTCTGAAATATGTTTAATAAGTATATTTTGTAATTATGGCCGAAAATTCATCATCCAACGCCCACAAGCCCCAATCGCAGGAGGGATTTTTACGACGCCTCGCTCCACGCTCGCGTCTTTTCGTGCTCGTGCTGCTCATAGGCATCGGCTCCGGCGTATGCGCATTTACGCTCAAATGGATGGTGGGTACACTATCAGATAACATCCTCGCCCGCGTATCCGATCATCACACGTGGTTACTATTGATCATACCATTCTGCGCACTGGTAGTCACGGCGCTGATCTGCTTCTACATATTCCGTGCCGACCTGTCCAACGGAGTTAGCCAGATCAAAAATATGCTCCACAAGAAAGACTACTTTCTGGGAGCATCGCGCATCCCCTACACACTTGCAGCCAGTTCAATCACACTCGGCCTCGGCGGATCTGCCGGTGGAGAAGGCCCGATGGCATACACTGGAGCCGCCATCGCAAGTACATTAGGTCGAGCCTCCAGACTTTCCCCACAGCAGATGCTGCTGCTGCTCGGATGCGGAGCAGGCGCCGGCATAGCTGCCATATTCAAGTCTCCCCTCGGAGGAGCACTCTTCACCATCGAGGTACTCCAGATCGGCTTTACTGCCTATGGCATAATACTACTCTTCGTATGTTCCATCACCGCGGGCCTTACCTCATATATTCTCGGTGGCTGCCATCCCGATGTGATTATCACAGGTCTGAAGCAATTCGACGCTCACCTACTCCCCGCCCTCCTTCTGCTCGGCTTGTTTTGCGGCATATATAGTATATACTACAGTTACCTGATCAAGTGGACGGTGCGCTGGCTCAGCCGTATCCCGCGACGATGGATGCAGGTAGCCATAGCCGGAGTCATCCTATCTATACTTATAGCCATATTCCCCGCATTGTATAGCGAGGGCTATGGAGTAGCAGCTTCACTCGGATCCGACAACAATAGCTCGCTGATCCGAGCCGGAATCATCAGCATCGGCAATACACCCTGGGCAATTGCCATCATAGCCCTACTTATATTACTCGTAAAGAGTATGGCAACCTCACTCACCAACAATGGCGGTGGTGTCAGTGGCGACTTTGCGCCGACCATTTTCGCCGGAGCTGTAGCCGGATACCTCTTTGCATTCGTAGCCAACACCCTCTTCGGACTACATTTGCCCGTCAATCAAATTGCCCTCTACGGCATGGCAGCCGTAATGGCCGGAGCCATCCGTGCCCCACTCATGGCTATAATCATAGTAGTCGAAATGACCGGGGCAATCGGACACTTCCTTCCCGTCGCAATTGTGGCAGGCATCTCCTACTTTACAGTGAGAGCATTCACGCTCGATAGCTACTATTCACACCATCAAATCCGCAGCAACGGCTACCTGTTCAAGGGCAAACTCTGACGCCGTTTACCACAGGAAAATAATAAGAGAAGAGGCTGCGCGGATCGGATCCGTTGCAGCCTCTTCTTCTGGAGGGGGCGGTTACCTACTTTCCCACTTTCGCAGTATCATCGGCGT
>JAIDTT010000023.1 GCA_029060545.1 Paramuribaculum sp.
GGTCGGTGATGATCATGATGTCGCCGACACGGAATTCCTTGTTCATACCGCCGGCAGCGTTGCTAACGAAAAGGGTCTCGACGCCGAGCTCCTTCATGACGCGCACGGGGAAGGTGACCTGCTTCATGTCGTAGCCTTCGTAGTAGTGGAAGCGGCCCTGCATGGCAAGGACGGGCTTGGAGCCGAGGCGGCCGAAGATGAGATTGCCGCTATGGCCTTCGACGGTAGATACGGGGAAGTTGGGTATCTCGGTGTAGGGGATATAGGTCTTGTCGTCGATATGATCTACGAGGGCGCCAAGTCCGGTGCCGAGGATGATGGCTGTGGAGGGGATATTGTCGACTTTACTACGAATGTAGTCGGCTGTCTGCTTGATAGTGTCTAACATGATTATGAGTATTATAGTTGGTGTTTTATGAATTGGCTTGATTTGCGTATGCGGCCGTCTTTCCGGGGAGCATCTGCATGATGTCGCCGGCGAGGGTCTCGGTATTGAATTCGTCGAAGCTGACAGTGACCGGGAGATAGTAGCTGCACCGGCGCAATTCGGCCGGGAAGCATGGATTATGGCGAAGGCGCACGGCATCCTTTTCGGTGGTGACGAGTATTTTGGTATGCCCACTCATTGAGGTGAACTTCGACAGAATGCTCTCCATATCGGAATGAGAGAAATGATGGTGGTCGGAATAGCGCTTGATGCGTACTTTGGCCTTATACGTGCGGAGATACTTGATCATGGGACGCGGATTGGCCACACCTGTCACGGCGAGAATGGAGTCGGCCCGGGTTAGATGCGATAGCTGGGCGCCGTGGCCGCCGGGAAATTCCTCAGGGAAGAGCGGTACCAGAGGCATATAGCGGAAACCGGAGAAGAGGAGGCGCTGATAGGGCATCAGGTTGAGGTTGGTACGGATGATGCGCGCTTCCATGGGTGTCATGGAGGCGGGGCATTTGGTCACCACTACGATATCAGCACGGTCGAGCGCAGTGACCGGTTCGCGCAAGCGACCATAGGGCAGCAACTTGTCGGCATAAGCGGGACGACTGTATTCCATAAGCACCACGGCCAATGTAGGCTTGACGTAGCGATGCTGGAAGGCATCGTCGAGTACGATGAGGTTGATTGCGGGATCGAGCTTGCGCATCATGTTGATGCCCTTGACGCGATCTTCGCATACGGCTACGCGCACACCGCGGTTGCAGAATTTGGTGTAGATCTGATATGGCTCGTCGCCGATAGCATCGGGCGTGGAGTCGGGCGATGCCATCACAAATCCGCGGGTACGCCGTTTGTAACCGCGGCTCAGTACGCCAATATGGAACTGCGAGGCGAGCGCATCGACGATATATTCGGTGTGTGGGGTCTTGCCGGAACCGCCCATAGAGATATTGCCGACCACGATCACCGGTATGTCGAATGTGTGCTGTGTGAGCATACCGCGGTTGAACATGGCATTGCGCACCGCCACGCCCCATCCGTAGACTTTACTTATGGGGTAGAGCAGAAGCGCCGACAATATCTTACTTTTTGCCATCTATATGGATAAATCAGCGGATTAGCATGAAATTGACGCGTGCCTGCAGGGGGCTGATAGCCTTCAGCCGGTCAACGACGGCTGTGAATGCCGTACGATCGGAGAGATCGCCCGAAGCAAGCTGGGCGAGAGTCTGAGTATTGGCGGAGAGTTCGGCGAATGATTCCCACCAGTTGATCTGGTTTTGCGGATATACCGTGAGGGATACGTGATCCATATCCACGTCGAGCGCAAGAGCCATGGCCTGCACAGTAGCGTTGAGTCCACCGAGCTCATCAACGAGACCATTTTCAAGAGCGCTCAGGCCATCCCACACGCGGCCTTCGGCTACCGCCTTGATCTGATCTACGGTGAGCCCGCGACCTTCTGCGCAACGCTTGACGAAAAGCTCATAACCTCGGTCGACATAGCCCTGCATGGCTGCTCGCTGCTCGGTGGACATCGGGTGGAAGATATCGGGGAAGCGGCCCTCGTTGGTGGCCACGTCGACGATATTCACGCCGAGCTTATTCTTGAGGAGACCTTCAGCATTGGGTATCAGGCCGAAGATGCCGATGGAGCCGGTGAGTGTGAGGGGCGATGCGTAGATCTTATCGGCGCAACAGGAGATGTAGTAACCTCCGGATGCGGCCATATCGCCCATTGATACATAGAGCGGCTTGCCGGTAGTGGCCTTGAATTCAGTGAGCGCCTTCCAGATCTGCTCTGAGGCGAACGCGCTGCCGCCACCGGAGTTGACACGGAGTATGAGACCATCAACATCGTCGGCCTCAGCGATCTCATTGATCTGTGCCACAAGGCGGGTGGCTGCTATACCATCGGAGCCGTCGTCGGTGATATCACCCTCGGCATAGAGTATGGCTATCGACTTGGTATCGTCGGACTTGAACGGGAACAATTTGCCCGCAGCCATGGCTGTATTGTAGGATTTGAAGGCGACCATGCGCGGGTAGCGGACGTCGGATGTATCGGCTTTCTCATCCGTAGCCTTGACGCCGGGAAGCGAGAGCAGCTGACGATCGAGTTCGGTGCGGTAACGCACTTCGTCGACCATCTTACGGTCGATGTATTCCTGAGCAGTGAAGTTGAAACTAAACTGATTGGCCCACGCGTCGACGCTGTCGGGAGCGAGCTTGCGGTCGGTGGCCACGGTAGCCTTCATGCTATCCCAGATGCGACCAAGGAAATGATTGATCTGCTCGCGGTTGGCTTCACTCATGTCCGTGAGAATGAAAGGCTCGACGGCGCTCTTGTATGTGCCGACCTTTACGACCTGCATTTCTACACCCAACTTGTCGAGAAGATCCTTGAAGTAGAATGTCGATGCACTGAGGCCGTGTATGTCGATCATACCGATGGGGTTGAGTACGATGTGGTCGGCGGCGGCGGCGATGAAATATTCGCTCTGGGTATAATTGTCGGAATATGTCCAGACCCACTTGCCGGCCTGACGAAACTCCGATATGGCATCGCGTATCTCCTCACACTGGGCGAGCCCGGCACCGAGGCCTTTGAACTCGAAAAATGCGCCTGCTATCTTAGGATCGTCCTTAGCTGTGCGTAGCGCCGATGTGACTGCTTCAAGCGAGAGCGGAGGATTGTCCATATCCTGAATAAACTGCATGAAGGATGGCGATACGGTGAGATCCATCATTTCGCCGGAGAGCTCGAAGTGGAGCACGCTCCCCTCCTTGATATTCTCGGGGCTCGGAGCGGACTTGCCGACGACGGCAGCTATCGTCACGATCACGAGCAGGCCGATCAACAGAACCGATACCCATATACCGGCCATAGTGGCCAAAAAGCTATAGAAGAATTTTTTCATAACGCTTAAAAACAATTGTATCGCGGCAACGGAACCAAACTTCTGTGCCACGATACAAATTTAATGTTTTAGAGCCAATTGGCCAAAATAAAATTATCCGATCAGGGATTTGACGATGCTAAAGGTAAAAATTATTGACTACCCGCAGACGATTGTCGAGCTCAAATACCCACGGCCGGCCGTTGGGTATCTCCAATTCCTGAACTTCGGAAGCGGTGAGATGATTGATCATCATGGTGAGTCCGCGAAGGGAATTGCCATGAGCGGAAACAAGGACGGTAGAGGCTGAGGCATAAGTCGGTACGATACGTTCTTCCCAACAGCAACGCACGCGGGCCACGACATCCTGAAGCGACTCCGCAAGCGGTAATTCGTCGGCTGTGAGGGAGTCGTAGCGCGGATCTTTGCCAGGAAATCGCGGATCGTCGGGAGTGAGAAGCGGAGGGAGCACATCGAAGCTGCGTCGCCAGATGCGCACCTGCTCCTCACCATATCTTGCTGCAGTCTCGGCTTTATCAAGTCCCTGCAGAGCCCCGTAGTGGCGCTCGTTGAGATGCCAGTCCTTGCGAACCGGAATCCACTCGCGATCCAAAGCTACAAGTGCTTCCTGAAGGGTATTGATGGCTCTGCGCAGATAGGATGTGAACGCAGCGTCGGGGAGTAGCCCGGCTTTGAGCATAAGCTCGCCGGCTATATGTGCCTCACGGCGACCTTCGTCGGTGAGAGGTACATCAGCCCAGCCGGTAAATCTGTTTTCAAGATTCCACCGGCTTTGGCTATGTCGGAGTAAGATAAGGTGTTTCATAGTATTGTGTATAATACGATTGTGGATCAGCGGAGAGCCATCATCATAGAGCTCTGCACCATATCCTGATAGGCGAATACGCCCTGACGCGAGAGCTCGACGATTGTGGTGGTGCCGTCGGGTGCGGGCATGGCTACGTGAGAGTCGTCGACAAATGTGAGCAGGGTGTAGGTCTCATCGTTGGCGGTGAGGCTCCAGCTCTGTGCGTCGGCGTCGAAATCGAGGCGCACCTGAGTGCCGTCGTTCTCGCTGGTGATGGTATAGCCGGTAGCGTCGCAGTCGACGAGGTAACGTCCGTCGTGACCATCAATAACGGTGCGGCCCTGAGCTACGGGATTGCTGCCGCTCCAGAATTCAATACTGTTGAACACAACTACATCGGCAAGCATCGACACTTCGTAGACGGGCAGAATCCAAAATGCGAAGAATACGAGCTCGTTGACAAACTTGTTGTCGATCTGCTTGTTCCAGGTCAAGAGTTTGTTACTGAGGGCGAAGCTGCCGATACAGGATGTAGTGAGGAGGCTGCCACAAGCAAGAGCCACTACGGCTACGGTAAAATACTTTCTTTTCATCTCAAAAAATACACAAATAGTTGAATAATGGGGAAATATGATTATCTAACGCTTTCAGCGCGGAATTTGTTGCGAGGCTTTGTCGTAGCAAGCCATTACGGTAACGACGTAGTCGAGTGTCTGGCGGCCACGGAAGGAGCCGTATTTCACATCGGGATCGTTGTAAATATCCGGTTGCGATTTGAGCATAAGTGCCTCGGCCACATTATCGTCCCAGATCTGATCGTTCATGCCATACTTGCGCGCTATGACTATGGCGTCGAGGATATGGGCCGGTCCGGAGTTGTAGGCTGCTACGATGAATTTCTTACGCTCGGCGGGGTCGTGGACGAGCGGCGTGAATATCTTTTCGAGCGACTTTATGACCTTAATAGAGGTGGCTACGCACACATCATTGTTGGTCAACTCATCGGGATCGGTATCGAATGCTCTTGCGGTGGCAGGCATGAGCTGCATGATGCCACGGGCACCGGCCCACGATACGCGGGTAGCGTCGTAGTGACTTTCGGCATAAGCCATCGATGATAACAGTCGCCAGTCCCAACCAATCTCTGCGGCATACTTCTTGAATATATAATCATAGTCCGACATCTTGCCTTTGCTGAAATCGAGATATGAGACCTCAGGCTTCATCTTGCTCTTCTCGTAATATCGGCGAAGAAGGGCTTCCTGCTGCTTGCGCGGAGCTTCCTCGCGCGACCAGACGGTAACGGTATCGCCAAGCCATCGCATCTTGGGGGATACTGCCCATGCCGATTTCTGCGGGAAGCTGACTTCTACAGAGATATCGAGGCGGGGATAGTATGTACGTGCGGCACTTGCCACGTCGCTATCGACGACGGTGAGCGGGATAGTGCCGCCGGCGACCATATCAAGCAGATCGGAAGCCACGATGGTGTCGCGATCGACTGACTTGATGATCATTCCGCCGCCGAGTTCGGCATTGAGGTTGATCATACGGTGGTAGTAGCGCGAGTTTTTCTCGACGTAGACTTCGCGACCGACGAGTTGGGTGACATCGGTGATAAGACTATCGGATGACTTTGGCTGCACGAGTACCTGATGGGTAATGTTCTCGACGCCACATGGTACGAGGTGCTCGAGGTATTCGGCCGTGACGGGTACTTCGTAGGCAATCAGATGCACCTTTCCGGAGTCGAGCAGCTCTACGGCACGGCTGAGATTGGGAGCCACGATGATATCGAGCACCATTCCTTTATCCGCGGCAAAGCGCTTGGCAAGCTCATAGTCATAGCCCATCTGTTGCTCGCGGTAGAGGAAGTAGGACGAGGGACCGTAGAGTGTTACCACAAGCAAGGTGTCGGGCAACACGCCGGGTTCGTAGACAAGCGTATCACCAATCTGCGCGGAGCCGGAGTCACCACTCCCCTTTCCGCAACCGACGGCAGCGAAGAGTAGGGCGACAAGCGCTATCAGATATGTGCTGATGCGATTCAATACTCAAAGGTGCCGTAAGGGCTCTTGATGGTGAGCTTGCGAGAATCAGAGGGCTCTACACGTCCTATTACCTTAGCTTCGATGCCAAACGATGAGGCTATGTCGATCACTTCCTGAGCGTGCTCGGGAGCAAGGTAGATCTCCATACGGTGCCCCATATTGAACACTTTATACATCTCAGTCATGTCGGTACCTGACTCCTTGTGAATCATATCGAAAAGCGGGGGCACCGGGAACATATTGTCCTTGATCACATGGAGATCATCGACGAAGTGAAGAATCTTGGTCTGGGCTCCGCCGGAGCAATGTATCATACCGTGAATCTGATGACGAAGTGCGTCGAGCACACTCTTGATTACGGGAGCGTAGGTACGTGTGGGCGAAAGCACGAGCTTGCCTGCGTCGAGTTCGCAGCCGTCTACTTTGTCGGTGAGATGCTTGGAACCGGCGTATACGAGGTCGAGGGGAAGGCCTCCGTCGAAGCTTTCGGGATATTTCTCGGCGAGATAGCGGGCGAATACGTCGTGACGTGCTGAAGTGAGGCCGTTGCTGCCCATGCCACCGTTGTATGTATCCTCATAAGTAGCTTTGCCGTAGGAGCTGAGGCCTACGATAACGTCGCCGGGGCGGATATTGGCATTGTCGATCACATCGCTGCGACGCATACGGCATGCCACGGTGGAGTCGACAATGATGGTGCGCACAAGGTCGCCGACATCGGCTGTCTCTCCGCCGGTGCCACGCACATTGATACCGTGGGACCGGAGCTGCTCCATAAGCTGCTCGGTGCCTTCGATGATGGCGGCGATAACGGAGCCGGGGATAAGACGCTTGTTACGACCGATGGTACTGCTCACCAATATATTATCTGTGGCACCGACGCAGAGCAGGTCGTCGATGTTCATTATCAGCGAATCCTGGGCGATTCCTTTCCACACCGACATATCGCCTGTCTCACGCCAATATATATATGCGAGGGATGATTTGGTGCCGGCACCGTCGGCATGCATAATGTTGCAGTATTCGGGGTCTCCACCGAGATAATCGGGGATGATTTTACAGAAGGCACGGGGGAAGATTCCCTTGTCAATATTTTTTATAGCGTTGTGAACATCCTCTTTTGAGGCGGATACGCCGCGAAGATTGTATCTCTGATCCGACATTGATTATATGTGATTATTTGATTAGCAATATTATATACCTTGAACTAATGTAAAGCTACCAAAAAAACTCCAGCACCACAGATATAGCAATACAGACGGGGCCACGAATAGGAGCGAGTCGATGCGGTCGAGGATGCCGCCATGGCCGGGGAGAATGTTGCCACTGTCCTTCACTCCGAAGGTGCGCTTGATCATCGACTCGAACAGGTCGCCCCATGTTGACATCACGCACACGAGCACTCCGAGCCCAACGAGCCAACCATCGGAAAACAGTTCGAAATATTCAGGAGCTATGGGCTTGGCCAGATATCCGGCGGCAATGCAGAAGCAAAGACCGCCCACAAAACCTTCCCACGATTTCTTTGGCGATAGGCGCTTAAAGAGATGGTGGCTGCCGAGAGCCGAACCTACAAGGAAGGCACCTGTATCATTGAGCCATATCATTATGAATACGAGCAGCATCATTGCCGCTCCAAACGCATGATACAATACGATGGCAAATGCCAACGGAACTGCTACATAGAAAATCGACATCAGTGAGTAGGCAAGGTGCTTCACCGCATCGGCACGATGGGAGTAGAGCTGCATGATGAGGCGCACGATAACGAGGAGGAGCGTAAATAACATCAATATCGGTTGCAGAAAGCTACCAAAATTGTATAACCCGCCAAGCGCCGTTACCGTGATTATGAGAAGTCCGATGAGAAGATCTACAAAAAGCGATTGAGGTGACGAGAAGAAGTCGGTCTGCGCCATGCGCTGAAACTCCATTATGCCGAGGAATGTGAAGAACCCGCATAATGTCGGGAAAGCCCAGTTGCCGCCGTAGAGAATGCTCAAAACAATGAGCGCCACATAGACGGCGCCGGAGGCGGCCCGGATCAGTATATTTTTCATTTGCAAGATGGAATGTGATTGAAAATAAAGCGACACTGTCAGGAAAGACTGCGCCTATCGTTGAGCGTTGTACTTCCTGACAGTGTATATAGGGCTATGATGATTACTGAGCGCTGAGTTGGTCGCGGAGCTTTAAGAGCGATTCCTTTTCGGGGTCGAGAGCAAGACCCTTGTTGACAACTTCGAGAGCCTTTGCGGGATCATCCTTATAGGCGAGGGCGAGCATACGGCAAGCGTCGGTATAGAGACCCGTACGCGAGGGAAGATAGCGGGGATCTTCGTCGATGATGCTGCATACCTTTTCAAACGATTCGGCAGTAGTGGGATTATTGAAGTTGTAGAGATAGAATGCCACGATACCACGGTAATACCAGTAGTCGGGGATAGTCGGGTAGCATGCGATAGCCTTGTCGTAATATGCAAGTGAGTTTTCGAGGTCGGCTTTCTTCTCAGCATCGTCGGCAGCCTCATCTGCCATACCGAAATACTTGGCGGCATAGTTGAAGTAAATGTTGCCTGCACCCTGCTTCATACTGCGGTCGTCGGGGAATTTGGCAATACCGGCTGCGATAACGGCGTCAACATCCTCAGCGGGGGCATCGGTCTTGGAAAGTACGTCGGAGTATACCACATAGTCGTTGGCGAGGAGCTGTGCATCCTTGAATCCGAAGAGCTTCTTGCCTGCCTCTACTGCCTGAGGATAATCCTGAAGCTCATAGTAGTCGTTCATAATGATTGAGTACATGGTGTATAGACCGGGATCCTGAGCAAGCACTTTATTGGCGTAGTCGATGGACTGCTTATATTCGCCAGCGGAGAAGAGCAGACCGGCCATACGCTGTTCGTCAATCTGGAAGTGGTTGGGGCTTTCGAGATATTTCTCATAAGCCTTGAGTGCACGACCGTACTGACGCTCTGCATAATAAGCTTCTGAGAGTTCGCGGAGGGCGAGAGCGGAGTTAGGCTCTGCGTCAACGAGTTCCTGAAGACGACGGATCTTAGCTTCGTTGTTGTACTGATCGACGGTGCCGGCCCACTTCACGTAAGCCTCGCGGTTAACAGTACCTTTGTTCTCGCGATCCTGCATGATAGCCATATCGAACTGGGCACCGGCCTCACCGGGGTTGCGGCCTTCGGCGAGATACATATCGCCCTGAAGGATATATACAGCTGATTCGGTATTCTTGGAGTCCTTGAGAGCCTTCTTGATATAATTGTCGATCTCTTTCTTGTACTGTACGGGGTCAACCGACCAGTATGCGCGAGCTACGGCCACTACTATGGCGGTGTTCTTCTTATCTAACTTCATAGCCTGCTCGAAGAGCTTCTTGGCTGCAGCCTCGTTGCCGGCTTTGAGGTCGAGGGTACCGAGACCGATATAGTTGTAGGGGTATTCGGGATTGGCTGCCTGACCCTTTTCATAATAAGCGCGAGCGCCGGCTACGTTGTTTTCAAGCAGGTCGATGTTGCCAAGGTAATAGTTGGCAATTGCCTTGTCGGTAGTCGGATTGTTGAAATTTTTCTGAAGCAAAGTTTTGGCTACTTCATAACGTCCGGCATTGTAGTTGTCGACGCCATCCTGATAGCCCTGAGCGCTTGCTGCAAGCGAAGCACCGAGCATGAGAGAAAATAAGAATCTCAGTTTCATGATTTTGGCTTATTGTTTGTGTTTGTTTATTGATTCGTGGTTTGTAAGATTTGACAAATTTAGCAATAAATGGTTTAATTTACAACTCTACAATCTGCACACTAATCAATTTGGGACAAATTCCTGAAGAAAGTATGATTTTTTGTCCCACGTGGCTCGTGACGAATGTATAGAAGCTGTGACCGACTGTATTGGGCACGCTTGTAGATATAAGATACATCTGTCGGTGGAAGGGATAGGTACCGTCGAAGATGTTCTGCTGATCTGGAAGATAGGCTCGTACTTTGTCTTTTGGCGACACTGCCAGCACCTTCACGTCAGTAGTCATCTCGGAGAGATTGGTGAGCGAGTCGGCATCATTGAGCGATGCGAGCTCCTGTTCTGAAAGTTCGCGACCTGTGAGGGTGGAGCGGAGCCAGCTCACACCTATAATACCGATGGCATTCTTGCTTGCAGCGACCTTCTCGAATACTTCCTGCGGCGACTTCTGTGCATAGATATTGCCGGCGAATGGCTTACCCATCAGCACAGAGTCGGCCATATAGCGTGTGGTCGAAGAGCCGTTGTGGTCGAAGATCACAGCGATATCTCCGAGACGCGCATCATCGGCTGCAATCTGATCCCAGCTTGTGAGCTTGCCGGTGAGAATATCCACTACATCCTGATAGTCGATCTGCTCAATGGGATTGGCCGGATTGACGATGAGTGCGATAGCGTCAACAGCTACGGCAGTCTGATTTACGTTGCGGTCGTGCTTACGCAAATATGCTATCTCTTCGTTAGATAGCGGACGCGATGCCACGGCCATACGCACATTATTATCAATATTGAGCAGGGAGTCGATAGCCGAATTTTCGTCGACATAGAGATCCATCACGTTAGAGCCCTGATAGTTGTGCTCAAACACGAGGATTTCCTGTTCCATAATATTCTGGAAGGTCTGGTCGCAGGCTATCACGGTGCTACCTTTGGAATATTCGCCGGTCTTATATTTAGAGCATCCGGCAATAGCCAGAGCGGCGATAGCTATGGCTGTGCATCGTAGTGCTTTGGTATTCATATCCGGGCTTAATAACGAGTTGTGACGTCAGGATCGATTCCTTTAAACTGACGGTATGCTCTCCACAATCCGTAGAGAATAATCACCACACCACCTACCCAGCGGAGCCACTCAAACGAGCCACTCAGTTGCGGGAACATTCCGCAGAGAATAATGACTCCGAGCACGAGATAAAATATAATCATAATGATTCCGAACACCATACGCATGATTCGTGGCATCTTGCTTTCGCCTTTTTCAGTTTCCATATTATATATAATTTAGGTATAATCTTTAAAGTGTTAACGCAGCCGGGTAACTAAAGTTCACTTCACTACCCTATCGTGGACTTGCCGCGGCGTAAAGTTAATTAAAAATGTTAATAGAAGGCTGAATCACGATAAAATTTCTCGGCAAATAGTATCTTTGTGATATGGATTCAATCAATAGTCACGCTCCACTTGCCGAACGGCTCCGCCCCAACTCGGTCGACGACTACATCGGTCAGCAGCATCTGATGGGACCAGGCGCAGTAGTGCGCCGTATGATCGACTCAGGGCGCATAGCCTCCTTTATACTCTGGGGCCCTCCCGGAGTAGGCAAGACTACGCTTGCACGCATCATAGCCTCGACAGTGAAAGCGCCATTTTACACCCTGAGCGCCGTCAATTCGGGTGTGAAGGATGTGAGGGATGTGCTGGAGCGCTGCAAAGCCGATGCCCGCAGTATGTTCGTCACGGCGCGACCGATCCTTTTCATCGATGAAATCCACCGCTTCAACAAGTCGCAGCAAGACAGCCTGCTGGCAGCGGTGGAAAACGGCACGGTGACGCTGATAGGCGCTACGACCGAGAATCCGTCGTTTGAAGTGATACGACCTCTACTTTCGCGCGCACAGGTCTACACGCTCAATCCTCTCACGGACGATGAACTGCAGCAACTTCTCGACCGCGCGCTGGCCAATGACGAGCTGCTTCGCTCCCACGGCGTAGAGGTGGAGTCGACCTCCGCTCTCTTTCGTTTCGCCGGCGGCGATGCCCGCAAGCTGCTCAACATCCTTGACCTGCTGCTACAGGCTACCCCCGACGGGCAGAAGGTGGTGATCAACGATCAGCTCGTGACCGACAGTCTGCAACGCAATCCAGCTGCCTACGACAAGAACGGCGAACTACACTATGATATCATCTCGGCCTTCATCAAGTCGATGCGTGGCAGCGACCCGGATGCAGCTGTCTACTGGCTCGCACGTATGATCGAAGGAGGCGAGGAGCCGGAATTCATAGCGCGCCGTATGGTGATATTCGCCGCCGAGGATATCGGTTTGGCCAATCCCAACGCCCTGCTTATGGCCAACACCTGCTTCGACGTAATCCACAAGGTTGGGTGGCCCGAAGGACGCATCCCACTCTCGCAGTGCGCTATATACTTAGCTACATCTGTGAAGAGTAATTCCGCCTATTTGGCTATCGACGCAGCACTGAGCTATGTGCGTTCGACCGGCAATCTCCCCGTACCACTGCATCTGCGCAATGCCCCCACGCGCCTTATGGCAGATATGGGCTACGGCCACGACTACAAGTACCCTCACAATTATCCCGGCAATTTCGTGGATCAGCAATATATGCCGGAAGCCGCCGGACATCCCACTTTCTGGACGCCGGGAGTGAACTCCGCCGAAGAAAAACTCAAGGCGATGCAACAAATTCGTTGGGAGAAAGGCTCAGATTCAAATAAATAGTTATATATTTGCAAAGTGACAACACCTTTTGTCGCAATTCATAAAGACCAATCATTATATTTATTCACCCCAAAATTCAAGACTTATGAAGAAATTTTTAGCTGAATTGTTTGGAACAATGTTCCTCGTGCTGCTCGCCTGCGGTAGCGCTGTATTTGCCGGTAATGTGATCCACGGCCTCGGTGTAGGTATCTGCTTTGGCCTCGTGCTGGTGTGTCTCTGCTACGCTATCGGCAATATATCGGGTTGTCACGTTAATCCCGCCGTATCGTTCGCAATGCTCCTCGCCGGCAAGATGTCGGTAAAGGACTTCTGCTTCTACGTAGTGGCTCAGCTTCTTGGTGCCGCCGTTGGTGCCGCCCTCCTCTTCTGGTGTGTAAACTCCGCTCCTGAGTTCAATTTCGGTGGTGTGACAGGTGAAAACACCCTCGCCACCAATGTGCTCCAGCCCGGTGCTACCTCCACTCTGGCTCTTATCGTAGAGATCCTGCTCACGATGTTCTTCGTATTCATCATCCTCGGTGCCACCGATGACAAGTTCGGTTTCGGCAAGTTTGCCGGCCTCGCTATCGGTCTTGGCCTCGGCCTTGTGAACATCGCCGGTATCCCAGTTGACAACTGCTCCGTGAATCCTGCCCGTAGCTTCGGTCCCGCCCTCTTCTCGGCCGGCGACGCCTGGGGCGACTTCTGGATTATGGTAGTAGGCCCGTTGGCCGGTGCCGCTCTCGCAGTAGTGCTCTACCGCCTCGCCGTAAACTGTTGCTGCTGCAAGAAAGAAGCCTGCTAATCAACGACAAGCATGACGATATGAATGAGGCGCGCCACTACTGGTGCGCCTCATTTATTATCAGCTACATAAAACAGATTGATATTATCGAATCAAGATTTTGGATACCGTGTGATCGGATGCGACTTTGATATAGAACCCGATCGGGAGGTCGGTGGCGTCAGCTGCTACTCGCACGCCGCTGAGATTATAGATGCCGGGAACTGCAGATGAGAACTTAGATTTCAACTCATTGTCTGTATCTACTTCTCCAATTGCCGCAATCTCTCTTGCTACAAAGGAGATGGACTTGATATCGGAACGAGTGTTGGAGTGAACCATATAGTATTCGAGTGTACCCGGCGAAGATATTGCGATATCATCAGAATGGAGAGTATACCCGTCAGCATCGGCTGATGTATAAATCGTATTCACTATTCCGGACTCAGAATGCGCGGGAGTCCAACGATAGTAAATCTTGACATCGGATGATGCGAGTTTATGGCTCAGTCTGACAGCGATAGTCTGACCGGGATCGAGTTGAAACTCTTCATCGGCCGTGGCGTGACGATATATACTTACATCGTCGACTGATGGTGATGGATCGCGGAGAGTGAGCACAAATGAATAAGTACCGATTTTTGAGAAGTCGAGACTCTGATTATAAGGCGACACCCCCTCAATATTATCGGCGGTACCAAGATTCCATCTTACATTATAGGTGCCTGCTCCTTTATAGGCCTCATCCGGGAATACGGCTTTAACGGTATTGCCTTCGAAATGATAATCGGTAGAATATTCGGCATACTCACCGGAAGTAACCCCATCGGTATCCGTATAAAGAATGCTTAATGTAGTGAGGTGAGATGCGTCGGGCGTCTTAAACTGGAGTACAGATGCATTGAGATATGTTCCTACCAGGTAATCGGGTAAAGCATCTGTGTAGTAGGATTGTCCTGGTACGCGAGCCAGGGCTTTAACCTTGACTGCATCCGGCGAATCCTTTACTTCGTAGGGACCAACCTTGAAATGGGTGATGTGCTGCTTACCGCTAAGTGTGCCCAATGAATTGTAATAGTTCATTGTACCCTCCGCAGGATAGACGAGATAATATACTCCCGGGGCTGTGATGAGTTTGTCGGGAGTGAGTGAAAAGGTGTTGTAGTAGTGTGAATATTGTGCTTCACAAATTTTATTACCATTTTCATCTTCTACCCATCCGACGTTAGCAGCTGCATAGGCGTCCTGATCGTAAGAACGAAAGTCCTGGTCCTTGCTTACACCGGGATCTATTATCACCACACTATAATTACCGCCGATATTGCAGCACTCACCGGGAGCTTTCGCCGGATCCGGATAACTTAGGGTGAAGTTGCGCGAATCAATATGTGAAACTGTGTAGGAATAAGTTCGCGATGACGTACAGTTGGGAGATAAATCGACTGTAGTAACAATCTGGTCATCGGCCAAGCGCCGGAATCTAATCTTGTCAATCCCGCTAATTGCCAAAGTATAGTTTCCGGGTGTAGTGAGGTCGTAGCTATCGGATATAGTACAATTCACAGTAAGCCCATCGTCACTGAGAGTGGTAGTGAGTGGCACTTCTCCAGATTTGGTAGATGAGAGTGTGATGGACAACTCCGAGATATCTACAATCATATATGACGACCGATATGCATTCTGGAGAGAAATACCCGTGTTGAAAGCCTGATGGAACTGTCCGTTTTCACCTAAATAATTAAATGGAGTGGAGCCCATTGTGATACTTGCCGATGACGATACCACTCCCGCGACTACGGCTAAAGCCGTGATTAAAGGTTTGTGAAACATAGATGGTAAAATGTAAGATTTATGACCTTACGCCCCAGTCAGCCAAAATGGAAACTATAAAAAGAAGCGTGGGGCGCTGCTCTGTCTATCTACTTACAGGCATCGCCAAACGCCTTACGCTAATATAGACAGTCCACTCCCACGCCATATCGTATATCACCATACGAACCCCTTGTCGGGGAGTGGATATGCGACAAGCATGAGCGTTCTTTCGACTGCTTTGGTTCTTAGCGTAGAGAAATTGGCGATTTCGTAAGTAGGAACAAAAGCAAGAAACGCTTTTTAATATTTAAAACCGACTGCACTCTTGCAATCGGCAACAAAAATAATCTCTTTTTATAAAATAGTCAAGGTTGCGAGCGTTAAAAAAAACATACGGACGCTATGGGTGTGGCGTAGCTGCAGTGCGGGATCAGATGAGATGAGTGGAAACGGTAGGGCGCGCGTTGTAGTTGGATGACATTACTTCGCCGTAGGCGCCGGCGCTGAGCAGAGCCACAAGGTCGCCGCGACGGGTGAGGGGCAATGCTGTATCTTCAGCAAAACAGTCGGCAGATTCGCATATCGGGCCGACGATGGTGTATAGTTCTCTGTCAGGCGACTGCGATGTGATGTTAACTATAGAATGATGTGCCTGATAGAGGGCGGGGCGAATGAGCTCGGTCATACCGGCATCAAGTATGACGAATTTCTTCTCCACACCTTGCTTCACATACAGCACTCGCGACACTAATGCACCACATTGGGCTACGATGGCTCGACCGAGCTCGAAATGGAGCTGCTGACCGGGCTGAAGAGGGAGGTGACGGTGGAAGGTGTCGAAGTAGGCCTTGAAGTCGGGGATGGGGTGACCCATCGGATCGTCGTAGTCTACGCCGAGGCCTCCGCCTACGTTGATGAGGGGCATACTGACACCACGAGCGTTGAGCTCTTTTTGCAGCTTTAGGATGCGCTCGCAGAGAATTTCGAAGGGTCGCATCGTCTCTATCTGCGATCCGATGTGGAAGTGCAATCCGCGCAATGTGAGCCACTGACTGGCGACGATATGATCGACTACGGTATCAAGCATCGACATGGCCACGCCGAATTTGTTTTCGGCCAGACCGGTAGTGATGTAGTGATGCGTATGAGCATCTATCTCAGGGTTAACGCGAATAGCGACAGGCGCTACGACTCCCATATCGGAGGCTATCTGCTCTATAACCATGAGCTCCTCGCGCGACTCGACGTTGATACATCCTACTCCACTGCCAAGCGCAAGGCGGATCTCTTCGTCAGTCTTGCCTACGCCGGCAAACATTATCTTATCGGCGGGGAATCCGGCTTGGAGTGCGGCGCGGATCTCCCCGCCGCTCACGGTGTCGGCACCCAATCCTGACTCGGCTATGATTTTGAGAATAGCCCGATTCGTATTGGCCTTAACTGCATAATGAACATGGAAGCCGGGAAATGCGGCAGCCTCCGTTACAGCGCTGAGTGTGTGGCCGAGCAGCTCTGTATCATATAGATAATAGGGCGTAGGCCATTGATTGAGTTGGTCGATGGGAAGTTTCATATCTGAAGTCAGCGGTCGGATTTGTTAAACAGATAGTCACTCAACAGATTGAGCGCCTTGATCTTATCTTCGCGGCGGACAAGCAGCGATATATTGTAATTGCTTCCGCCGTAGGATATCATGCGCACTGGTACATCGCGGAGTGCATTGACCACGTCGGCCTCGAAGCCGCAATTGGTCCACTCCATATCACCTACCACACAAATTATCACCATATCGCGATCGACCGTGACAGTACCGAACTTCTTCAGCTCATCGAGTATAGCGGGTAGTGAGCGATCGTCGTCGACAGTGACCGATACTCCTACTTCGGAGGTGGTGATCATGTCGATGGGTGTGCGATGCTCCTCAAAGATCTCGAACACTTTTCGCAGGAAGCCATACGCCAGAAGCATACGCCCGCTCTTAATCTTAATGGCCGTGATGTTGTCCTTGGCTGCTATAGCCTTGATGCTGCGGGTAGGAGATGCATTGTAGATGGTGGTGCCGGATGCTTCGGGGCACATAGTATTGAGCAGTCGCACAGGTATATTGGCCAGTTTGGCAGGGAGCACGCAGGTGGGATGGAGTATCTTCGCACCGAAATAGGCAAGCTCAGCTGCCTCCTCGAAGTGCAGACTATCGACGGGCGACGTGTGCTCCACGAAGCGCGGGTCATTATTGTGCATACCGTCGATATCTGTCCAGATCTGAATCTCGGAGGCATTGATGGCTGCTCCGATAAGCGATGCCGTGTAGTCGCTGCCACCGCGCTTGAGATTGTCGATCTCGCCATCGGCATTGCGACAGATAAATCCCTGCGTAATATATATGTCGGTATCGCCGGCATCTGACATTGACTGAGCGAGGGCTTCGCGGAGATATCGGGTGTCGGGTTCACCGTAGGCGTCAGTGCGCATAAAATCAAGAGCAGGAAGCATACGGGCATCTACCCCACAGGCGCGGAGATAGCCGTGCATCATGGCGGTCGACATCATCTCGCCACGGGCGAGTACTGAGCGGGCAGCCGCCTCATCGAAGGTAGAGGGCTCCATAGCACGCACCACATCGAGTTGCTCACGCACCTTGGATCGGACCTGCGCTTCCGCTTCGGAATCAAGCGAATCAAACAGCTCTGTGACCGTGGCATTGTATTTTTCTTCGAGCTTGGATAGTGTCTCGCGGGCGCCGGTGACGTTACCTTTGGCGAGATAATCGGATATCTCCACCAGCGAATTAGTGGTGCCCGACATAGCGCTAAGTACCACGATATTAGTATCGCCGTCGGTGATTAGCCGAGCCACATCCTTAAACCGGGCGGCCGTGCCTACCGACGTGCCGCCGAATTTCATTACCTTCATATATTATACTGCTTGTAACTATTGTGTAAACCACCACAAAGTTACCAAAGATTCACCATACCGCCAAACAGGCTAAACACACCCGAACAGGATGTATTTTGCCAATGTCGCTAGCTCAAATCATTTCATTCTCAGGGAAGATTTGCTATATTTGCAAAGTAATCCCTTAATCACCACCATACATTAATTACCAAAACTTCTATGCATAAGGACGTATTCATAAGTTATAGCCGTAAAGACACAGCTATTGCTGACAAAATATGCGCGGCACTTGATAACGCAAATATTTCTTACTTCATAGATCGCGATGGAATAAGCGGAGGGGCAGAGTTTCAGAAAATCCTTGCAGAAGCAATACAAAATTGTAAAGTGTTTCTATATCTCGCCAGTACTAACTCCTATGCCTCAAAGTATGCTAAAAAGGAAGTGTCATTTGCTCTAAAGAAGTGCGAACAAGCCATCCTTCCTTATATTATCGACGATGCTGAGATGCCTGCGGAGATGGAACTAAACTTTGCAGATCTGAATTGTCGCAACCTCAAGGAACACCCAATAGATACCACTCTTCTTGATGACATCTGCACCCTTGTAGGTAAGGAAATGGAAGCAAAAGCAACAGATACAGCTGCGCTGATCTCAAGAAACGTCCACGAAATAGACAAAGATGGCCACACTGTAGATAGTAATGAGCAAAGTGAGTCTTTTACTCGCATAATAAGCGACTTTTTGGCCGCCCCATTCCCGGCTATCAAACTTGGTAATACTTTATAAAAAAAGGATTAAAAGGATTTGAGTCTATCAAAAAAAAGTAGGCGATGGGGAATTTATACCAGTGAAACAAATGAGAGTTGAGCCTCCAGACAGGAATCAGAATCTCACGGCTTTACCCCTAATCTCTGTATAGCCTTTCAGCCCCTTGGGATTATAAATGCATATGCAGGCATAACTATCACTTCCAAAAATGATATTACCAATTCCATCGGAGTCGACTAATCCACCAAAATAGTTGAGCGTCAGTTCTGTTCCATATTGGTTTTTCACGCCGGTCTTAAGATTATCGACCAATACAGCGTTGTCGTCGAGAGTTTTTCCACCGAAAATAATGCCTTTATTGGTAGTGATTACAAAATTACCTTCGTCATCGCGGGTGATATCGTGAGGAACCACATACGGATCATTTATCCCTGGAATAGCAACCCGACGAATTCCGGACTCGGGAGCGGGTACCATATCAGTAAATCCTACGCCTTGCTCACAACACCAGAATGTATTCCCCGTCACGGCATCAGGATAAATGGCATGAACCACTGCTTTCGTGCTTATGCTATATCTCTCACCTTCAAGGTCGCAATAATCGGGTTCGGGCACTGCAATATATGCGCCACCTACATTATTTATTCCGATGGTACGCCCCTCTCCGGGAATATTAACGATCTTACCGGCTCGCACATCGACCACACATTCATTACACATCAAATAATTTCCATCAGGCGACACAGCGAGTCCTTTACCTACGCCTTCTGAAAATCCATCGATTCCGAATACCGGGCCTTCGCTTTTGCCGGACACCGGGTCGTAGGCAAACAAGCCTTCGCCAACCACAGTATAGTAACATTTATTGTCGGCTACCACTACACTCCAGATATCATTATCGTGTCGGATCTCAGAAAGTCGGCCCGTGGCTTTCTCTATGATCACCATACGCCGGGTATAGTTCATAGTAATGTAGACATTTTTGTCGTCGTGGGCGAGGCTTCGCACATCCTCTCCGCCGTTGAAATTTATCCAGAGAGCAATGGGTGCAGCAGTAGGGGTTGTGGAGGCAGTTTGGGATGGGGTTCGCCGGGTGGCTCCCCGACTCTTTGTCTGGGCTGATGTGATACCGGCTCCGAGCGCAACGAGAGTCAGCATCAGCAGGAATAGTTTACACTTCTTCATAATCTGAATATTTGAGAGTTAGATATTATCATTTTTCGCAAAGGTATCACTTTGCTTTCTTTTTCACAATATCTCCAATCATTCAAAACGATATTCGAAGGTGATGCCCTGCAACAAATCATTTGCTCCGAGGGGGCTTGACAAAACTTTTGAGGGTATGCGATTTTGGAATTGGCGGATGGAAAAACAAAAAGCTTGACTCACAAGAATCAAGCTTTTTATGGGGTGAACAGTGGGGGTCGAACCCACGACCTTCGGAACCACAATCCGACGCTCTAACCAACTGAGC
>JAIDTT010000024.1 GCA_029060545.1 Paramuribaculum sp.
ACATTTTTACCATAAATTTTCTCCGGATCCCGACAACCTCGTAGGGACATCGCTTCGCGATGTAGCAGATTACCAGCTGATTGTAGGGATGCACCCTGGTGCATCCTCCTTTTCTGCATCCACCTGTTCCGCATCCACCATTTCCGCACCCCCATCAATCGTGTGCATCCTATATCTATTGACAAGCGCCACCCTTCCGTACCCTCATAATTTTTGTCCCGGCGCTTCGCTTCAGCGGAGCGAAATCTCGGACAAGCCTTGAGCTTCTGCGAGGCCATATAGTATTCTCCTGATGATTTGGGGGAAAGTGTGGATAAAAATGATTAATTTCGCGGTAGATATGAAAATAGGAGATATAGATTTGGGAACGCGTCCGGTGATGCTTGCTCCGATGGAGGATGTCACCGATGAGAGCTTCCGCCTGATATGCAAGGAGCAAGGCGCCGATATGACGTTCAGTGAATTTGTGTCGGCCGATGCCCTTATCCGCAATATTGCGTCGACTACCCGCAAGTTGGCTATCAATCCGGCCGAGCGACCTACGGCTATTCAGATCTATGGTCGCGAACCCGACACGATGGCCGAGGCCGCACGCATCGCTGCCGAGGCCAATCCCGACGTCATCGATATTAATTTCGGCTGTCCGGTGAAGAAAGTGGCCGGCAAGGGTGCCGGTGCTGGTCTGCTCCGCGACGTGCCGAAGATGTTGGCCATAACGCGTGCTGTGGTCGAAGCCGTCGACAAGCCTGTCACCGTAAAGACCCGTCTGGGCTGGGACTGCAACAGCAAGATCATCGTGGAGCTTGCCGAGCAGCTTCAAGATTGCGGCATACAGGCGCTGACCGTACACGGTCGCACACGCTCGCAGATGTACACCGGCTCGGCCGACTGGGAGGCCATCGCCGCAGTCAAAGCCAATCCGCGTCTGCATATCCCCGTGATAGGCAACGGCGACATATCCACCCCCGAGGATATCGTGGCTGCTTTCGATCGCTATGGTGTGGACGGCGTGATGGTGGGGCGCGCATCGATAGGTGCACCATGGATATTCCGCACACTCACGCAAGCCGCCCGCGGCGAGGCTATCGTGGAGCCTGCTCCGGCAGAGATGATGGCGCTGCTCCGCCGTCAGATCTCCGAGAGCATAATCCGCATCGACTCCTACCGCGGCATCCTGCACATTCGCCGTCACTTGGCCGCATCGCCCTTATTCAAGGGTATACCTAATTTCCGTCCCCTGCGCATACGGATGCTGCAGGCCGACACTCCCGAGAAGCTCGATGAGGCGCTTGCCGAAATCGAGCAACTGATAAAGAATCTACCGCTCACCGATACACCGATAAATGAATAAGACACTCCGCATACTCCTTGCACTATGCTTCGCCACAGCACTCAATGCCGTGGGGCAGAGCCATCACTATCATCTGCAGCTCGCCGACTTCAACGAACTTGTAGTGCTCGACGCCATAAACGTGGAATACCATTGCGACCCCGCGCGCGCCGGCCTGATAGAGTTTGAATCGGACTGGGACTGCGTGTCGAGGGTAGTTTTTGAAAATAACAAAGGCAAACTTACCGTGCAGCTCGCCGAGCGCAACGAGAAGATCCCCGGCCTCCCCACCGTGCTCATCTACTCTTCCTATCTCACAAAAGTGACCAACGAAGGCGACTCCCTGCTGAGAGTGGTCACGATAGCCCCGCAGGGCAAGCTCACCGCCCGACTGGTTGGCAACGGACGCCTGCAGATAGATGATATAGAGGTGACTGCGCTCGATGCTGCCATCGTGTCGGGCAACGGCACTATGACCCTCGTCGGTAAAGCACCCAACGCCCGCCTCGCCATCACCGGCACAGGCCACATCGAAGCGGCCGGGCTGAACACCTCGGATGCCAACTGCTCGATCACAGGCACCGGCGCCATCACGGTCGACGTGGCCGACAAACTCACCGCCTCCGGTCTTGGTTCGGGCAACATATACTATATCGGTTCTCCGAAGATCAACAAGAAATTCCTTGCCACCGTAAAGGTCAATCCCTATCAACCCTGATATGGCAGCCGAGGAGCGACAGATGAAGATGCGGGTGGCCGGTACCCTGAAGTGGAATATGTTCGACAAACTCTCCACACAGGTGCTCTATGCCATCACGGGCGTGATACTGGCGCGTGTGCTTTCGCAGGCCGACTTCGGCCTGATCGGAGCTATCACCATATTTCAGACCTTCGCCTCTCTCTTCATCGAAGGTGGCTTCTCCTATGCACTGGTTCAGCGCAAAGCCCCGACGGATGCCGACTACAGCTCCGTATTCTGGTTCAACATGGGTGTGGGCGCAGCCCTGTATCTTCTACTCTTCGCCTTGGCGCCTATGATACCGGCGTGGTTCGAAGGCGCGCAGGAGTTGGTGCCGATGTCGCGAGTGATGTTCATTACATTCATCATCAACAACGCATCGCTCGTGCAGCTCAGCATCCGCATGAAGCGCATGAATATGAAGATGGTGGCTGTGGCCAATTCACTCGCTCTCATAGCCGGCGCCGTGGTGGGCATCACTATGGCCCTCACCGGCTGGGGCGCGTGGGCACTCGTATGGCAGGCAGTGGCCGTGTCGTCGGTCAAGACGGCGGTGCTCTGGATATCCTCCGACTGGCGTCCGTCGCTCACCTTCTCTTGGAGCATCATCAGCTCCTATTTCCGCGTCGGGGGCGGCATGCTCGCACAGTCGTTTCTCAATACCCTTTTCCTGAATCTCTACTCCTTCTTCATCGGAAACCGCGCCGGCCTCGTATCTCTCGGCTACTACACCCAGGCCGACAAATGGAGCAAGATGGGCGTGCAGTCGATGTCGTCGTCGCTCACGCAGTCCTTCCTCCCGGCTCTGTCCGACTATCAGGACAGCCCCACGCAGTTTGCATCCGCGGCCTCGAAGATGAACCGCCTGAGTGCCTACCTCGCCACTCCGTTTGTGGTCATCCTCATAGCCATGGCTACGCCGATATTCCACGCCCTCTTTGGCGCCAAGTGGGATCCGGCCATAATCCTCTTCCAACTGCTGCTCGTCAAAGGTTGGTTCACGATATTCACATCGCTGTATAATAATTATGTAGTGTCACTCGGTCGTGCCCGTATGGTAGTGTGGACGGAGATCGTACGTGATTCCATCGCCATCATTGCCATCGTCATATCCTTCCCCTACATCACCATGACTACCCCCGGCAATCCCACCTATGGGCTTGCCATATTCCTGTGGGGGCAGGTGATAGCCTCTGCGCTCGCATGGGCCTTTATGCTTGTGCTTGCCTCCCGTGTATCGTGGTCGCGCCCCGGCCGTTTCCTGACCGACATCGCCCCCTACGTGCTGCTGAGTCTCGGTGTTGGAGCTGTCTTGTGGGCTATCAGCCTGCTCGAAATCAATCCGTGGGTCATGCTCGTGCTTCAGGGAGCCATAGGTCTGGCGGTATATATGGGTATCTGTCGGCTTACCGGGTCGGTGATGCAGCGCGATGTGGTGCAATACCTGCGCTCGCAGTTGGGACGCAAAAAAAGTTGACGATAAAGAAAAGGTTTCGTAACTTTGCGGTATGTCAGTCAATAAAGTAATACTCCTCGGCAACGTGGGCAAAGATCCCGTGATACGCTATGTAGGCTCGCGTCCCGTAGCCGAATTCACGCTTGCCACGACCGAAAAGGCTTACACCAACCGCGAAGGCGCTCAGGTGCCGGAGCGTACGGAGTGGCATCGGATAGTGATGTGGGACAACAACGCCACCATCGCCGAAAAGTATATCCGCAAAGGTTCGCGCCTCTACATCGAAGGCAAGCTCCGCACCCGTGTGTGGGAAGACCGCACGGCCATAAAGCATCAGGTCACAGAGGTCTACGCCGATACCGTCGAGCTGCTTGGCCGTCCGCAGCAATAGTCCGAAACAATCAATAATCATTATCACACATATCCAATGAAAGAGAATCTTACCGAGCAGGAACTGCTCCAGCTCGATGATCCCGTGGCAATGCCCGAAAACGCCTACCGCGAGCTCGGTGACGGCGAGCACTATCGCCCCGTGATGCATCCGGCGCGCGACTACAAGGAAGTGACACCCTACTCTGTGACAATGGGTGTGCTCATGGCTATAATCTTCAGCGCCGCCGCAGCCTACCTCGGCCTGCGCGTAGGTCAGGTATTTGAAGCCGCCATTCCCATCTCCATCATCGCCGTAGGTCTGTCGAAGGCTCGCGGTCTCAACAATCCTCTGGGTCAGAACGTCATCATCCAGTCCATCGGCTCATGCTCAGGCGTGATAGTAGCTGGAGCTATATTCACACTTCCGGCTCTTTATATCCTTCAGGCGCAGGGACTTGATATTACGGTCAACTTCCTTGAGGTTTTCCTCAGCTCGCTGCTCGGCGGTGTGCTCGGCATCCTCTTCTTCATCCCCTTCCGCAAATACTTCGTGAAGGATATGCACGGCAAGTACCCCTTCCCGGAGGCTACCGCCACATCGCAGGTGCTTATGTCGTCGCAGGCATCAGCCTCGCAGACCAAAGGTCAGGCGCTCACCCTTGTAGTGTCAGCTCTGATCGGCGGTATCTACGATTATCTGGTGGGCACCTTCGGACTTTGGGCCGAAAGCATTTCCACCACTATGGCTCAGTGGGGCACCGCACTCGCCGCCAAGACCAAGATGGTATTCTCCTGCAATACATCGGCAGCGCTGCTCGGCCTCGGCTACATCGTAGGTCTGCGCTACGCCTTCATCATCTTCGCCGGTTCCGCTCTGGTATGGTGGGTCATCATCCCGCTGCTCGGCACTTACGGCAATGAAGCTATCGCTGCTGCCGCTCCCGAAGCCATATTCAAGGACTATGCAAAGCTCATCGGTATCGGTGGTATTGCCATGGCCGGTGTGCTCGGCATCATCAAGTCGTGGCCTATTATAGCACAGGCCACCGGATTGGCCGTACGTGAATTCAAGGGAGCCGCATCCGACAGGAAGCCGGTGCGCTGGCAGACCGATATATCGATGAAGCACGTGGTATTCTTCATGGCGCTGGCACTCGTCGTAGTATTCGTATTCTTCTGGGTCGGCGTCCTCCACAACTTCTGGCAGGCACTCGTAGCATGGATCGTGGTCACCATCATCTCATTCCTCTTCACCACCGTGGCTGCCAACGCTATCGCTATCGTCGGCACCAACCCGGTATCAGGTATGACACTCATGACACTTATCGTCGCCTCTTCGATATTCGTAGCCGTGGGCATCAGCGGCACATCCGGCATCGTGGCCTCGATGGTGATAGGCGGCGTAGTCTGCACGGCACTTTCCATGGCCGGTGGCTTCGTCACCGACCTTAAGGTTGGCTACTGGCTTGGCTCCACACCCAAGAAACAGGAGTCGTGGAAATTCCTCGGCACTCTTGTATCGGCTGCTACCGTAGGCGGTGTGCTTATGCTTATGAATCAGGTCTATGGCTTTGGCGGTGAAGCTCTCGCAGCGCCACAGGCCAATGCTATGGCAAGTGTGATCAAGCCCATTATGACCGGCGGCGATACTCCTTGGATGCTCTATATCACCGGCGCCGTGCTCGCCCTGCTGCTCAACTGGCTCGGCGTACCCGCGCTCGCATTCTGCCTCGGTATGTTTATCCCGATGGAACTTAACGCCCCGCTGCTCGTGGGCGGTCTGGTAGCATGGTTCGTAGCTTCCCGCTCGAAAGATAAGGCTGTCAACGACGCCCGCCGCGAACGCGGTACCCTCATCGCTTCCGGTCTCATCGCCGGCGGTGCCCTCTTCGGCGTGTTTGCCGCTCTCACCCGCTTCTTCGCCGGCGAACTCACCATCGAGATGGATGCTTCGCTCAATATGTGGCTCGGCATCGTTATGTATGTAGCTATCGTGGTCTACCTGCTTTGGGACACCATGCGCGCAAAACCCGTCGAATGATTCACCGATGATCCGTGACCGCCGACTTGCCCGCAGCATTGCCGCGATCGCCATTCCGGCGGTAATCACCAATATCACTACTCCCATACTCGCACTCTCCGACGTGGCTATTCTCGGCCACGCGGGGAGTGCCGTTTTACTGGCAGCCATCGCCGTTGGCGGTACCATGTTCAATCTCCTGTACTGGCTTTTCGGATTCCTTCGGATGGGCACGTCAGGACTTACTGCGCAGACCTACGGCTCCTCGGGCAATACCCGTGTGGTGCTGTATCAGGCGCTCGGACTGGCCACAGGCATCGGCCTGACAATGATCGCCCTTCAGATACCTCTTGAGCGCCTGCTCCTCTCCCTTATCGAGGCCGATGCGCCGGCCGCCGCTCTTGCATCGTCCTACTTCCGCATTTGTATCTGGGGCGCGCCCGCCTCGCTCGGTATGTCGGCCCTCACCGGCTGGTGCGTAGGTATGCAGAACTCCCGCCTGCCGATGTGGACCTCCATCTTCATCAATCTGCTCAACATCGCGCTTAGCCTGGCACTGGTATTCGGGGCAGGCATGAAGATCGAAGGCGTAGCCTTGGGCACACTCACGGCGCAGTGGGCCGGATTCCTCCTCACGCTTCTGCTCATCGGGCGTTGCTACGGCTTTCGGCGCGTATCCGCCGCATCATGCTTCCGCGGGCTTGGACGGCTGTTCAGCATCAATACCGACATACTGCTCCGCACAGTCTGCCTGGTAGGAGTCACTGTCTGGTTCACCCGTCAGGGAGCCGCTCAGGGCGATGTGATGCTTGCCACCAACGTATTGCTGCTCCAGTTTTTCACCTTCTTCAGCTTCTTTATGGATGGACTTGCCTTTGCCGGTGAGGCACTGGTGGGAAAATACTACGGGCGTTCCGACGTCCGGATGCTCCGCCGCAGTGTGCGCTATCTGCTCGTGGCCGGCGGGGGAGTGGCGCTCCTCTTCACCATCGTATATGCCGTCGGAGCCGATATGGTGTGCCGATGGCTCACCACCGACGAGCGCGTCGTAGCCTCTGCCGCCGAATATTCGCTTTGGGTAGCATCCATACCCGTGATGGGATTCATGGCTTTCTCGTGGGACGGCATCTTCATCGGCCTCACGGCCACGCGCTCGATGCTGCTTAGCATGGCCGTGGCGGCAGCCGTATATTTCGTCGTATGCTTCATCGCATTTCCCATGATGGGCAATCACGGCCTGTGGCTCGCATTCGTGACTTACCTGCTCACTCGCGGCATCGTACTCAGCATTTGCTACCGCCGTCGCCGTATTCGCTGAGATAGGCTTGGCAGGCCTCTGCAAGTTCGTCGTACCACTCTTGCCCAAACCGCTCTATCAGCGGCTCGCGCATGAATTCATACAGGCGGATTCCTTTGGCACGGCCGGCCACTCGGGCACACTTGCATATCTTCCATCGGTGGTAATTGACGGCGGTGAACGTCGGATATTCCGTGAGGCGCAGCGGGTATAGATAACACGATATCGGCTTGCGCATCGAGCATTTCCCCTCGCGGTAAGCCTTCTCGATCGCGCAGAGACACTTACCGCCGGGACCGTATGTGGTAAACACGCAGTTGCGGCCGTCGACAATCTGGGTCACCAGATCCCCCTCTTCATCCACATAGCCCACGCCGGCCTCGGCAATGCGCTCCTTGGCGGCTGGAAGCAGATACGGCTCCACTATCTCGACGAGTCTCTTGAGTTCTTCGTATTCGGTCTCGGTGATAGGTGCGCCGGCGTCCCCTTCGATGCAGCATTCGCCGAGACAGCTGTCGAGATCGCAGCAAAAAAATTCCTCGGCGAGATCGAGGCTCACCAGAGCGTCCTTTATCTGTAGCATGATAGTTTCTTCTGTTGACATTATAGTTATAAACCGGATGTGACCGAGCCGGCGCCGATCAGCTGATAGTAGCGCGAGCCTGTCGGGCGGTAATATACCCGGATGAAATATTCGTTTACAGTCTGATACAGGTCACCTTCGATAGGCGACGTAAGTCCGCGCTCCGACCCCTTCGGCACCAGAAGATACTGATAGTTGTAGGCACCCTGCTTGAGTAGCGCGGTGAGTTCGTAGCGTCCCGATGCCGGATTATAGATCATCCGCCATTCGGGATCGAAGCGGTGATTGGTGAAGTAGCCGTCGATATATATGTCGGCCTCCGGCTGATATGGCAGATCGAGCGTGAAGTGGGTGAGCAGATAGTCGGCCTCGGTGTCCGAATCGTCCGAATTGTATTCGCGGATGCGGAAGCGCCCGTGCTGCGTGCGGTCGTAGAGATAGTGGTCGGTATTGCGCGGCTCGTCGGTATAGAGCGTGGCGTGGTAGAAAGGATCGATGAAGTCCACACCCTCCACGTGCATCGACGGATAGTTGACCGACACCGTCTCCATTCGGCGGTATTCATTGCCCGCCGGAAATATCAGCCCTCGGTTACCGCTGTAGGTGATGCAGTCCGAAGTAATGAGCATAGGAGTGGTCAGCACCACTTCCGTATCGGGTCTGCCGTTTTGCGACACCACCACCGCCAGCTCCGACGGCGGATCCGCTATCCTCACATCGCCGGGATAGAGCGCTACCGAGAGTTGCTGGTGAGCGTCGTTGTAGTCGATATCGGTGCGCGACGTCACCGACGGTGCCACCCTCAGCTTCGGGTCGAGCACACAGAAAGCCACCTGCAGCAGCGTGGAGTCAGGATCCGACTCGTCATACACGCGCAGCAGATAGTTGCCCGAGATCGGCAGCGTGAGCCGCTGCGTAGGCAGCGAGAAGCGATAGTTGACGTAGCGCACCATCGTTGGCCCCGACAGCGCGTAGTCCTCTATATAGTCCTCGTTGAGCGAGGTATATTCCACCGGCGTGAGATTGTCCGGACGCCATAGCGGATCGCAGTGCGTCAGCGAGCACCTCATATAGCGTCGGTCATCGGCCAGTTGGTCAAATGAGATAGTCAGTCGATCGTCGGAATCCATTATCATCACCGCCGGATCCGATTGCACACCGGCTACCTCCACCTGAAGCGTCTTGATCGTCGGATCGAAGATAGCCGTGCGCACCGGCTGCGAAGCCGTGGCCGCCGCCATCGTCCATAGAAGCACCGATAATAATATGTGGCGCAGTATCACCATACTATGGGAGTGCGGTTGTGGTCGGTAAGAAATTGATTGGCACGCGTGAAGTGGTGATTGCCGAAAAATCCGCGCGACGCACTCAGCGGCGACGGATGCGCACTCTTCAGTATCAGATGGCGGCTGCCGTCGATCAGTTCACTCTTGCGGCCGGCCCACGCACCCCAGAGGATAAATACCTTCGGCGACGGATCGGCACTCAGGGCGGCGATAGCCGCGTCGGTCAGCTGCTCCCAGCCGTGTCCCTGATGCGATCCCGCCTGATGGGCGCGTACCGTAAGCGTAGCGTTGAGCAGCAATACTCCTTGGCGCGCCCAGCGCGTCAGATCGCCGTTGGCCGGAATCGGAGCACCCGTATCGGCCGACACCTCCTTGAAGATATTCACGAGCGATCGCGGTATCTCCACCTCCGGAGCCACCGAGAAGCAGAGCCCGTTGGCCTGACCCGGACCGTGGTAAGGATCCTGACCGAGGATCACCACCTTAGTGTCCGGCAGAGGGCAGGCGTCAAACGCCGCGAAGATCCTTCCCGCAGGCGGATACACCGGACCGCGGCGGTATTCCTCGTGGATAAAGCGGCTCAGCTCCGCGAAATAGGGCTTCTCCCATTCGGCAGCCAAGGCCGATTTCCAGGTCGGTTCGATACGTACGTCCATATATAATGAGCAGTTCAATTTTTGCAAATTTACAAATTATGGCGTAATTTTGCACCTGCAAGCCGGAAAAAGCGCCCGTAGTTCAATGGATAGAATATCGGATTCCGGTTCCGACGATTGGGGTTCGACTCCCCACGGGCGTACCAAAGCGACACACAATCACAGCGGGCGCACCCACCTCGGGAGCGCCCGCGTTATGATCATTCGAGTATTGTGCATTGTGCATCGTGCATCGTGCATCGTGCATCGTGCATTGTGCATCGTGCATTGTGCATCAAGTATTGTGCATTGTGCATCTTTTAATTATATTTGCAGTGCATATCGTCGGCAGAAGTCCGATATGGGCTTAGCGGGCGGGATGCGGACATTTTGAAATGCGTTTACTCGACGCTCTTTCTTGACAAACGGAAACTTCGCAACTTTCAGAATGAGTCAGGATTGAAGCAAACGGTAGATGTCAATGTGGATTGTTTATACCCTATAGTGGGCGCGCGAGCGTCGGCTATCGCTGTATATACATTTCTGCGTGAGGCTTCTGCAAGTTTGCTCGTTCTACTCATTCGGGCAATGCGAAGGCCTCCGTTTGTGGAATGGGCAACAGGTACGGCTCTCACGCTTTTCGCTTTTATAAACCAATCACTAACTAATTGCCTGCAAGAGAGCCGGAGGCTGCTTAATTTCTTGCACCTATGGAAGATATAATCTCTCTCCGCCGTGAAGACTATCCGGAGCAAATCGCTCTGGAGCAACTTGATCAATCCCATCTGCCCGTCATTGTACTGAAGATTAACAAGTCCTACGAAATTCGTTTGAACGATAAGACTATTGACCGATCGGAGTTCACCCACAATAGTCATCTTGTTGTGGAGTGTGCTCAGGAGTCATGGAGATCGACGACGAATAAGTTAGGCAAAGCAAAACTTATCCTCGCCACTCTCACGCTCGGACCTGATGCCACTCAGCGAGGCATAGTAGGCGTATTCGAATATGATTATGTGGAAAAGGACGAAACCCCTGATGAAAAAGGCTACACGCGCGCTCACTTCTATGGCGTTCGCCCTGCTGATCCCGACCTTACCGAACGCTATCTGAGAAAACGGCTTGTAGGCTTCAACCCGCGAGCCACAAACCCTATACGCTATTTCGCCATGAGTTCAAAAAAGAAAAATCAATCAAATAAATCACTATGAAAAGAATCTTGCTATTATTAATTGTGGCGGTGACGGGTGTCGCGGCAGCCACCGCCCGCGACTTCACCTACACCTACGAAGGCCAGACCCTGACCTACACCGTCCTCGACGAAGCCGCCAAAACATGCCAAACAAAACAAGGCACTAATTTGAATAACTCTCCAGGAAATTTAGTAAGTGGCAATCTTGTTATCCCCGAAAAAGCCTGCGATGGTTCAAACGAATATTCCGTTATACGAATCGGCAGTGAGGCCTTCAGCGCCTGTAGTGATTTAACTAATGTCACAATCCCCGAATCGGTCTCAGAAATCGGTAACTATGCTTTCTCTTTATGCACCTCCTTGACATCAGTATCAGTTCCAAACTCTGTAAATTATATGGGTGAGGGTGTGTTTTACGCCTGCTCGAATCTTAAAACTGTCATATTGCCAAATGCTATTACACGAATTCCTGTACATACTTTTAATGAATGTAACTCTCTGAATTCCATATCTATTCCTGAGAGTGTCACAGATATTGGTGGTTATGCTTTTCGTGAATGTAGTAAATTAACCTCGGTAACTATCCCCAATTCGGTTACATCCATCGGAGTCTGGGCTTTCAGTGAATGCATAAGCCTGTCAAAAGTGGAGTTTGCAAGTATTGAATCTCTTTGCAAGATTGATTTTGGTAACAGCTATTCCAATCCACTTTGTTTCGCAAATCAGCTTTATATTAACGGTCAAAAAGTCACTAACGTCAATATTCCGGAGACTATAACATCGTTAAAATATACTTTCTCTGGTGCATGCTATCTAAACTCCGTCACAATTCCCAATACCGTAACCAGCATCGGCGAGTATACATTCTCCGGCTGCAGCGGCCTGACTTCTCTAACAATCCCCAATTCGGTCACCACTATCGGCTACTCTGCTTTCTCCGGCTGCAGCGGCCTGACCTCGGTCACAATTCCCAACTCGGTCACCTCAATCGGCTCCGATGCTTTCTCCGGCTGCAGCGGCCTGACCTCTATAACAATCCCCAACTCGGTCACCTCCATCGGCATGTATGCTTTCAACAGGTGCAGCGGTCTTACCTCGGTGGTACTCCCCAACTCGGTCACCTCCATCGGTGGTTCTGCTTTCCGCTGGTGCAGCGGCCTCAAGCTTCTGACCGTTAAGTGTGCAGAGCCTCCAACTCTTGATGACGGGATTGGCGATAATGATCTTTATGCAAATGCCGTTCTTGATATTCCAGCCGGATCGCTCAAGAAGTATGCGGTTACAGAGTGGGGGCTGTTCGAAAATATCCGAGTGGATGGCGTGATGGCGAAGACCTACAACGACGGCGTGTTCAAATATCGCTTGATTCCTGATGCTGTCAATCCGGAGGCGGTGCTGATGAAAGGCGACTATTCAGCCATGGAGGAAATAAGCATCCCCGAGCGGTTCACCGATGAAAGCGATCCCACCAATCCCGTTCGATATACTATCTCTACTATCGGGGCACACGCCTTTTCTGATTGTAGCAATCTAAAATCGGTCAACTTCCATTCCCGCTCTAAAATCACTACCATTGCTCCATACGCATTCTGCGGTTGCAGCGGTCTGACCAAAGTCTCAGTCCCCGAATCGGTCACCACTATCGGCAGCAGTGCTTTCTACTACTGCAGCGGCCTGACTGAAGTATCAATCCCCGAATCGGTCACCACTATCGGCAGCAGTGCTTTCTACTACTGCAGCGGCCTGACTGAAGTATCAATCCCCGAATCGGTCACCACTATCGGCGGCAGTGCTTTCATCTTGTGCAGCGGCCTGACCAAAGCGGAGTTTGCAAGCATCGAGTCGCTCTGCAATATCGATTTCGCTAACAACAATGCCAATCCTCTTGCCTACGCGCACAATCTATATATTAATGGTGAAGAGATTACCAAACTGGCAATCCCCGAATCAGTCTCCGCAATCGGTCAATATGCTTTCTACTGGTGCCGTGGCCTAACCTCAGTAACAATTCCCAATTCAGTTACCTCTATTGGCTACTCTGCTTTCGCCTGGTGCAATGGTCTGACTTCGGTGACGCTCGGCAACTCGCTGAGCGAGCTCGACAGCAGCGTGTTTAGTGGTTGCGACGCCATCAGATCGCTGACGCTGGCCGACGGCGGCAACTATCTCGAGCTGCAGGGCGAGGCCTCGTGGCTCAATAACGTCAGCCGCCTCTATCTCGGCCGCAATATGATGACTCCCGAGGGCACGTTCGTCAAATTCCCCGCGCTGACCGACCTCGAGATCGGCGAGGGAATCAACGAAATCACCCCCTCGGCCTTCGCGGGCTACACCGACCTCTCTTCGCTCAAGCTCTCCAACGCCGTGGCCAAGATCGGCAGCAACGCGTTCGCCAACTGCTCGTTGCTCACCTCCGTCGTGATCCCCAACTCGGTCACCTCGCTCGGCAACCGCGCCTTCTCAGGCTGCTCCGCCATCACCGACCTCACTATCGGCAATTCCGTGCCGTCGGTGTCGTCGACTGTGTTCGAGGGTTGCACGGCAATCAAGACGCTCACCGTGGCCGACGGCCCCGGCACGCTCTCGTTCCAGACCGGCAACAGCTGGCTTGCCAATGTGACCAAGCTATATATGGGCCGCAACATGGCCTACACCTCGGGCGGCGATCTGAAATTTCAGGCCGTCAATGATCTGACGGTGGGCAACGAAGTGACCGAGATCGGCGCATCGATGTTTGCCAACTGCACCGGCATCAAGGATCTTCCGCTCGGCAACAATCTGCTGACCATCGGCAGCTCGGCCTTCTCCGGCTGCTCACTGACTGAAGTAGTAGTTCCGCCGTCGGTAGAGACGATCGAGGCCTCGGCCTTCGCCGGCAATACCGATCTTGCCACCATCATCATGGGTCACAACGTAAAGAGTATAGGCGAAAAGGCCTACGACGGCTGCGCCGCGCAGACCATCCGCATCACCGCCCTCACTCCTCCCACGGCCCCCAACAATACCTTCAGCCGCTACACCGGTCAGCTTTGGGTGGCCAATGCGCAGGCCGTAGAGGACTACTATAACGCCTACACCTGCTGGGATCGCTTCTCGGCCTACGCCATGATCGAGCCGGAGGAGATCAAGATAGAGGGCGCACAGACTATCGACGCTGCCCCCGGCGATACCATCCGCCTCACGGCCAAGATCTCGCCCGAGAATGTCACCTTGCCTCAGATCTTCTGGCGCTCGACCAATCCTGCCGTCGCCACGGTAGACAACAACGGCGTGGTGGTAGTGCGCGGTGTAGAGCCCGAACTCAGCACCTATGCTCAGGGCGATGACTACTCCACCGAAGGCGGTTGCCGCATCATAGCAGAGTCGCTTTATGCAGACGCTCCGATAGCTATGGTAGCTATCAACTCGGAACTGGCCGACATCGAGGATATAGTGATCGACCGCCCGCAGTCGCAGGCGATCGACTATACGGAGCCTTACGATGTGTATAATATGCAGGGCGTATGGCTCGGTCGCTCAGTCGATGCAGTAGCTCCCGGCTTCTACATCGTGCGTCAGGGCACCAAAGCCGCCAAAATCTTGAAGTGATGCATGATGCACGATTCACGATGCACAATAATTGCGGGCGCACCCATTCAGGGCGCGCCCGCGTTAATTAAGGAGTGCGGTGGTTTCAGCTTTGAGGGAAACAGCAAACCTTTTAGCCGAGTCAATAGTTATCTATAATCTGGTCAGCCATAATTGATTAAAAAAGCTATATCGTTGGCGCTTCTTACAAATCCAATGAATTTTCATTTAACAGGAAATCATATACGCCGATTGTGGTAATCCCAGCCTCATTTCTCAAAACAGGAGTGTCTTCGCCAACGATAATGATTTTCTTGAAGGAATCGTCAATATTGCGCAGTGAGGCTTCCTCCTGTTTCATCTTCTCTTCATCCGGCATCCGGTAGGCGGATTGGATGTAGTAGCGTCTGCTGCCCATATTGCAGACGAAATCCACCTCAAACTGTTTCCTTTCCCGGCTGCCATCCTCCTTTCTAAGTTGTACCGGCACGACTCCTACATCGACATTAAAACCACGCAAACGCAGTTCGTTGTATATCACATTCTCCAACAGATGTGAAGGCTCTGTCTGCCGGAAATTAAGAAGGGCATTTCGCAGACCGCAGTCAGTGAAATAATACTTATAGGGACTGTCGATATACCTTTTTCCTTTAACATCATATCGGCTTGCTTTCTCAACAAGGAATGAATCACAGATGTATTCCAGATACGATGTAAGCGTCATGCGGTTGACCTTCGTGTGTTTTACACTCTCGAATGTGTTGGTCAGTTTGGTAGGATTCGTCAAGGCGCCGATGTCAGATGCCAGAATGTTGAGCAGTTCATCAAGCATTTCAGTGTTCTTGATGCCGTAACGCTCCTTTATATCCTTGATATATGTGTGGGTAAACAGCCCTTTAAGATACTCGTTCTTTTCTTCCTCGGATGATTTCTGAATTACCTGCGGCAGACCTCCGAAAAGCATATAGGTGGTTAATGCACGGTCTTTCTGTAAGTCCATATAAGGGAAAACCTCACCGAAACTGAGAGGGTAAAGCTTTATCTCGTCGCCTCGTCCTCTGAAAGTAGTGATTACATCCTTGGAAAGAAACCGCGCGTTACTTCCGGTTACATACACATCGGCATTTGGCATATTGAGATAGCTGTTGAGCACGTCCTCGAATTCGCTGACATGCTGTATCTCATCAATCATTATATAATGGACGGTATCATCGGACAGTTTTGAGTCGATGTAATCAAGCAGCGCATCCGGATCGCGCAGTTTCTTGTTTCGTCTGTCTTCGAGATTAATCGTGATGATGTGGTCGTTTTCCACACCTTGCTCCCTGAGCCACCCTGCGTATAGGGTAGATAACAAGAATGACTTGCCACAGCGTCTTACGCCGGTGACAATCTTTATCATTCCGTTGTGTCTGCGAGAAATGAGCTTCTGCAGGTATAGAGGTCTTTGTATTATCATAACGCCTGTTGTCAGATATTGTGCCTTGTCACGCTAATTGACAATGCGAAGATAGCGGAAATAATCTGTTCAGCCAAGAAAAAACAAATAATGTGACTTTTTATTTAACGTGAGCTCGAGATAAGAACGCCTCGAATTAACAATAAAATAATCAGCCACTTAGCTCCATGCTATATGGCTGATTATTTTGTCTTTGAATGTGGATTTTCTTATGTCAAACTCACGTATTTTTAGAATCTGGTCTGTCCTGTCGGACACTGCATTTGATCGTGCCTTGTGAATCGCGAATATCGCAGTTTATTGCGGTGTCATGGATATCTCTACATGGGAGGCGCCGGGGAAGTAGCGGCGGCCGAAGTCGAGTAGGGTAGCGGGGGTGAGGTCGGCGAGGATAGCTTCGTAGTCGCTGTCCATATCAGGGCCGTACTGGTCGTAGACTTTGATCACGGTCTCCCAATAGCCGTTGTCGCTGCGGTTGTCGGCGATATTTTTAGCGAGGTATGCTTTCACTTTGGCCACCTCCTCCTCTGTGGGGCCGGCCGTGATCATATCGGCGATGGTGGAGCGCACTATGCCGAATACCTCATTTTCGTGTCCCGGCTCAATCTTGATGTATACGGGCATGATGAAGCGCGAGGGGGTGTCGGGGCCGTTGAACCCGGCGGTGACCGAGCAGTGCGAATTGATGCCGTAGGTCAGACCGCGCTTCTCTCTCACCTCCTCCATGAGGCGGCTCTTGACGATAGATCCGAAAGTCTGCGCCAGCAGTATGTGGCGGAGGTCGTAGGGACACTCACCGTTGAAGAACGAGTAGGTGATCGACTGCGGATTGTCGGTCATCGGGTGTGTGTAGCGGTAACTCCCTTCGCCCCGGTAGAACCCGTAGCCGATATCGCGGGGACGCTCTGTGCGTCCGCCTCCGGGGAGCGAGGCGATGTATTGCTCCACGAGCGCGCGGATCGAATCGCTGCGGAAATTGCCTGTGATGATGAATGTGAAGTCGCTCATGTCGCCGAAGCGGTCGCGGTGGAGGGCTATGATGCTGTCGTAGTCCACACGGTCGAGATCGGCGGGATAGAGCTTCTCGCCAAGAGGGTGACGGTTGTATACGATAGCGTGTATCGAGTCACCCATAGCGAAGGTGGCTGTGCGGTTGGGGTTTTCGAGCTTGGAGCGGGTCGACGACATCAGGGCGCCGAAGGCATTATCGTCGCGGCAGGGCGATGTAGCCTTGAGATAAAGCAGGGCAAGCGCCGTGGGGAGATCGTCGGCGTTGGTCACAGCGATGAGTTCCTCCGACGTATTGCCGATCTTCACGGCCGACTGTACGGTGTGGCCGGCGAGCAGCTTGCGCAGTCCGGTGGAGGTGTGGCCGCCGTAGCCGCTCACGGCCAGAGCGTCGTCGACCATCTTATACACCGGCTTACGAGCCGGATCGTAGTGCATCGAGATACCGCCGGGGCTCACGCCGCGCACCAATACCTGATCAGGCTTGTCGGCGCTGTGGCGCAGATACACCTTGATACCGTTGGAGAGCGTGAGCAGTCGGCTGCCGAACGGGCCGTCGGTCTCCGAGAGGATAGCGCCGGGTACGGGCATCTCGGCGAGCAGGGGAGTATCTGCGAAAGTGTCGACAAACGGCGCTATGGCGGCAATGTCGATAGCCGCGGCGTCGGCTGCGAGCTGCGCTTCGGCCAGAGCGTCGGCATCCTTTGGAGCCGCGTAGACCGTGGTGATGCGGTTGCTGCCGTCAGACCTGACCAGCGATGCGAAATAGCTGTTGACATCGTCGAGCGTGACGGTGCGTTCCACCCCCTTCATCATCTTATAATATTGCTCGGCCGACGGGATCACGCCCCCGCGGATGAAGTGCTTCACATAGCGGCGTGCCAGATCAGTGCTCGACTCGGTGGGCGCATTGGCATACTGCGCGTTAAGCTTCGAGCGCTCTGTCAGTTTGGCGCGCTGCAGCTCAGTGGCGGTGAAGCCGTGGAGAGCGGCGCGAAGCAGTTCGGTATTGAACGTGTCGATGGCGCGGCGCGCACCGTCGGCATCAAACGCCGTGGCGCGGAGCATCAGTGCCGAACGTGTACCCGAGAGGAGAAACTTCTGCAGCCCGATGCCGAGATTGCTCCAGGGGCAGTCGGGAGTCTCCTCAAGCGCGTCGAAGCGCTCCACAAGCATATCGCTCACCAGAGAGCGGATGTAGTCGCGGCGCACCTCGTCGATAGTGCCCTCCTGCCCCGCAGCGAGCATCGGCTCCTTGATATAGACCTGAATCATATTGGCGGCCTGCTCCGGATCCGTGCCTACGGCCACTATTGGCGCGGCATTGTCGGCCACCTCTATCGGCGTGGCTGTCATGGCATCCGGGCCTGCTTTGATATTGGCGAAATGCCGGCGGATCGACTGCTCCATCTTGTCAGCATCCACGTCGCCCACCACTATCACGGCCTGATTGGCCGGGTGATACCATTTATGGTAGTACGCGCGCAGAGTGTCAGTGTCGAAATTGTCGATCACCTCGGCCAGACCGATAGGCATACGCCTGCCGTAGATGCCACCCTGATATATCTGCGGTGCCAGCGACGTGAGTATGCGCGACGCCGGTGTGGAGCGTTGGCGCATCTCGCCGCGGATCACACCCCGCTCGGCGTTGATATCATCGTCGAGCAGCAGCAGGCGTCCGCTCCAGTCGCTGAGTATGAGCAGGCAGGAGTCGAGAGCGCTTTCGCGCGACGTGGGCACCTGACAGATATTGTATACGGTCTCGTCGGTCGAAGTATAGGCGTTGAGATTGCGGCCAAACTTCACTCCTATGCTTTCGAGCCAGCTTATGAGCGAATTGCCGGGGAAGTGCTCGGTGCCGTTGAAGCACATGTGCTCGAGAAAGTGAGCCAGACCGCGCTGCGACTCCTCCTCATTGACCGAGCCCACGCGCTGGGCAATGAAGAAGTCGGCCTGCCCCTCGGGCGATGCGTTGTGGCGGATATAGTAGGTGAGGCCGTTGTCGAGACGGCCTATTCTTACGGCGGGATCCGCCGGGATCGGATTGGCCGCATAGCCGGTAGCCAAGGTAGTCAGCAGCAGTGCCGACACTAATAACTTTTTCATATCAGAAAATAAATTTTATCGTGAGATTGTAAATGTTGCGGGAAAGAAGTGATCCGCATCGGCTGTGCTCGTATCGGCCGCCGACGCTCAGGCCGTAGCGCGATGCTATGGTGCGTGTGGCGCCCACCCCTGCACCTACAGTGGTGGAGCGGGCGGAGTCGAGGGCGAAGGAAGCGCGTTCGATGTCGGTGAGCGCTTTCACCTCCTCGTCGGCCGGCACGAGGCCGAGGGTGCAGTGATATGGGATAGTGGAGCGTATCAATATCGCCGCATCTATAAGCCAATAGCGTGAGGGCTGCGCTGTGCCACTGACCGATGCATCGAGCCGGGCGTGGTTGATCACACGGTAGGAGTACGGTTCGATATAGGCCGTGGTGCGATGGAGCCATCCCGGTGCGAATTCGATGTGGAAGCGCGACAACCCTCCGAGGCGCATACCCCAGCGGCCGCGTGCTGCCACGCTCACCTGATTGTCGGCATACATCGCATTGCTCCCTATCTGCGGATAGATCGATGAAGTGGCGTCGCCAAACACATTCTCGATACCGTGGCGGCGATACACCCTCACTTCGCCCGACAGGCCGCCGAACGCACGGCCGCCTCCGGGGCTCATCCATCCGGCCTGAGCACTCAGCTCATTATGCCACGCCGAGGCCATCGGCAGCTTGTTGAGATCGCTGAGCACCGTCTTGAATGTGAAGCGGCTCAGGGTACACGAAGCAAACCATCCACGGCCGTCGCTCGGGTATACGTCTATGTCCAGGCCGTAGCGGTAGCCGTCGTAATAGGTCGAAAGCCCTGTGCCGTCGAAGCGAGTGTAATGATTGCCGAGGCCGGTGAGGTGGAATATCTTGTCTACGCCCATCTCGCTCTTGAAGTCGATATCGTTGGTCTGCTTGTATTTGCGCATACTCAGGCCGATGCCGGCATGGTAGCTGCCGAAGAAACGCCACATAGCGCCTGCGGCCACATCGAGAGTACCCGTCACGTTGCGTGGGCGAGGATCCACGTCGCGGTATTGTTGCACCGCGGAGTAGCTCAGCTCCGCGCCCCACGCCCAGCGGTCGGTATGATCGGCATATCCGCCGTGGAAGCTGTAGCGTTCGCTCTTGAGATCGCCACCGATGGAGTCGGCCATTACGTAGGGGTAGAGCAGCTCGGCGTCGGCCGTCTCGTTCCACACCGCATCGACGGTCTTACCAGATGTGTAGGAGGCATCGCCCCATAGCGTCGAACTGCGGTATTTGGTATAGGTCGAAGCCTGCAGGGCCCAACTGTGTTCACCAAGTCCGTAGCGCGGATCGGGATTCCTGCTGTCGGAGCGCGACAGATATTCGCCGCCTGCTTCCGTGAGGCTGCCGGTAAGGCGCCACTGATTCACGGCCGGGTTGGCAAACGAGTGGTCGGCCAGCTGCCACACTCCGCTGCGGCTTTCGGTCAGAGCGTCGAGCAGTAGGTCGGCGCGCACCGGTTCGTCGCCGGCAGCTATAAGCGGGCAGCCCGCAATGCAGAGGGATAATATGAGGGTCCGGATTGAAGTCATGGCATCGGTACTACGCCGTCGTAGGTTACAGTGGTGGCCGGAGTCCCGTTGATATCCATAGCCGTATGTTGCAGCTCGATTTCGGAGGGCACGCACATACGGTTGAAGTCCTCGCTCGAATTGTTGGTGTCAGCCAGCACGGCACGTCCGTCCTCCGTCACGTAGAGCAGCTTGCGGCGTACGCTGTGGAAATATCGTGTCTTATCCTTGTCGATGGTGCCGCAGCCGGTCCATCCGCAGTCGAGTGCCGGCGTGCATAGCTGCCAGGCATAGTCGGAGTCGATCGAGCAGGTCACCACATCGAGTATCCACTCGTTGGGCAGTCGGTAGGCCGTCTGCGACATCGGGAATGTGCCGGCCACGGTCACCTCTTCATACTCGTATGTGTAGAGGTAGTCCTTGAGATAAGTGTCGCGGTCTACCGGTATGCGCGCTATGCCGAAGGCTTTGAAGCCACGGTTGTGGAGCACCCAGAAGGAGCGCGTGTAGCAATACCACTTGTCGAGATTAGGCACCGGGCCGTCGATGTCGAGATCCTTCGGTACGCTCGACACGTCGTACCACTCGAAGTCGGCTCCGCTCAGGTCAAATGAGTTGGGGTTGGCTACGCGATGATCGATACCCGTATCCACCAGCAGCAGATACTCGCCCGGAGCCACGGGCACATCCTCTCCCGAGCCGGGGATCGTATAGAGCGCCTGTACGGTCATGGCCTCGCTCATGATATCAGGCTCGTATGTGTATTTGCGTGTGGTGAGAAATTTGGTCTCGAACAGAGTGATGCCGTCGGCGTATATCGTATGGTCGGTATTGTTGTAGAGCTTCACGTAGTCGTCGCCGTAATACTGGTTGCCCGACGGCTGCAGGGTGCCGGAAAAGAATACTTCCGCTATGATGAGGTCGTCGGTCTCTATACTGTTGTAGGCCGTGAGGCGGATTGATAGCGTGGAGCCGCTTACGTTGACACTGCGGCTGTCGGCCCTCAGCGTGGTGGTCGCTGCGCCAGGGGTGAATACTCGCGCCGAGAAGGCTACGTCGTACAGACCCGGTAGGAGCTCAATATCGGCGTTGACGGTGAATTCATAGCTCTTGCCGGAACTTACGTTGCGGAAGGTAAGCAGCCGGTCCACCACTTCTGCTCCCTCGGGAAGCTGCGGCATATCCACAGCCACAGCCACGGCAGTGCGGTTGTTTTCGCCCGAAGTCAGTGCGTCGTCGCAAGCTGTGAGGACGGTGAGCGTGAGCACGGCGATAATCAGGTTCTTTACTCGTATTGACATTTTCATTGCTGATAGTTTTTTTAAAATGAAAGGGTAGCCTCCATACCGAAGTAGGCGCTTGATGTGCGGCGTATCGTCAGGCCGTTGCTCGTGTAGTCGGGCAGATAGTCCACGATGCGGTTGACGAAAGCCGATATCTGAAGCACACGGCCTATTTTCTTGGTGGCTTTGAGATTGAGGTAGATAGCAGGTGGCACAGTCTGCGTCGTGTAGGCGGCTTCGTTGAAGTGGCGCACGAGATATTGTAGCATTACATCCGTGTGGTCGGCCTCGGAGTAGGGGTGCAGTTGGCCGTCGTCCGCGCTTATATAATATGTGGGCACGCCGTTGTCGCGCATACGGCGCGTCTTCACATACCACATACACTGGATCGATGTGGAGAAGATCAGCCCCCAGCGCGGTATCTGGGTGTCGAAGGTGAAGTTGGTGTTCAGCTGTTCGTTGATGCGTCCGTCGTCCGTAGCGTAGAGCCCTACATAGCGGTCGCTCACAGCAGTGCTTCCCACCACGTCGCTTACCGGCGTGAAGAGCATCTGCGAGTTGGAGTAGCGGCTGCGCAGCCATGCGCCGTTGATGATTAGCGATGTGCCTATGGCCTGCCAGCGCGCAGTGGCTATGGTGTATTCGATGCCACGCTTGTCAATGCGGCTCCCGTTTGTCACTCGGCGGTAGCCGTCGAGGATCTGAGAGTCTTCGTAGGGGAGCGACGACAGTTCGGGCGGTGCGGTCAGAGAGCCGGGTTCGATGCCTGAAGCATCATAGCGACGCAGGGCGTAGGCGTCGTAGACACTCGAATAGCGGTAGCCCGAGCGAAGCGTCTCGCTGAAGAATGTTACGGATATGCGGTTGGCACCCCAGTCGGCGCCGGCTCGCACCTCCCACTTGCGGTTGCGGGCCGCGCGAAGATCGTAGTTGGTCGGGTTGTCGATATAGGTGCGGAGCGATACCCGGCTGTTGTGCAGCGGATCGGAGATGTCGTAGTAGTTGAGTTGGATGAGATCATTGTAGTGTACCTGCGGAAATAGATAGTCCACCGTAGGCATCTTGGTGGTCAGGCCGAAGCCGCCACCGGCCATGAAGTGCATCGGCTGTCCGGAGGCTTCGATGGCAGGAAAGTTGATCACGGCGTTGAGGCGCGGATCGAGATACACCTTGCCCGACAGTCGGTAGCGCCCGTCGAGACCCGCGATAGTCTGAGTGCGCAGACCGGCCTGAAGCTCGAGCGACGATGCACCGAGCGGGGCATTGAGATACTCTTCGATGTAGCCCGATACGATATTGAGGGTCGGAATATCCTTGTAGGCTCTCGGGCGGGTAGTCCATGCGGCGCTGATCGGACGCGTGAGATCGTAGACCTGCCCGTCGCCGAAATTCTTGGTCGACGACAATTCTACGCCCGCCTTGTAGGTGTGGAGCAATCGCCCGCTGGAGCGGCGTCCGAGGGCGCTCAGCTTCACGAAAGCCGATAGCGGACGGCCGTCGCTCACATAGTCGGCTACATATTCCTGAAGCAGATACCGGCCGTCGCTTACCCCCTCGCTCATACTCGTCGGAGCCACCGATGCTCGCTGGGGCGCCACCTGTTTGCGACGCGTCAGCCGGTCGTGCTGGTAGCTCACCGAGCCGTTGAGTCTCAGATATTCGAGCCAGTTGCAGCGCTGTGTCTTGAGCGTGAGGTTCGATGTGAGTGCCCAGCGGTTGTAGGAGCTTTTATACTCATCGATCTTATTGTAGTTGAGATCCGGGTCAGGCTTTACGTTGTCTATCGATCCGGTGTAGTCGGTTCCTACGGTCCAGTCGGTAGCAATGGCCGACTGCGTGGTGCCCCATGTGAGATGAGCGCGGAGAGAGCCGTTGAAGCGTTTGTAATTTTCTCGGCTGTCGCGCGGATCGGAGCGAGAGTCGAGATATCCCGCGTCGGCGTTGATCACCTGGCGGCCTATCGACAGACCTTTGCCTGCCGAGAAAAGCTTGCTGTACTCATCGGCTTTGAAGCGTGCCGTGAGGGGAGTGGCGCGTCGGATGCGGCGTATATTCACCAGACCCGACGTGAGGTTGCCGTATTCGGCCGAGGGGATGCCGCGCACTATCTCCACACTTTCGATATTGTCGGTAGAGATGGTGCGCATATCCACACCTTTATTGGTTATGTTGCGGCGCCCCTCCGGGTCAGTCGACGATGCCGATGGCACATTCTGGAGATTGGCGTCCGTGTTGACCGGGGCGCCGTCTACCACAAACATAGTGCCGAGCGATGTGATGGCGTAGTCGTCGCTCGTGTCGGTCTTGGCTCCCGTGGCCGACACCGAGCCTGTCTCGCGCAGGGTGATCGTATTGGCTTTACCCATGTCGGGCGTCTGCGATATGTTGCCGGGGAGGAGTTCGAGCAGGTCTGTGAAGCTCGTGGGCTGCAGATGCTGCATAGCCTCGCGGTCGATGCGCGACGCACTCGTGATTCCCTGACCTTCGCGCGCCGTGATCACTACTTCGCGCAGCTGTCGGGCCGATTGACGCATCCGGATGTCAAGCGGCTTTGCCGAGGGTGACACCACCCTCAGCGTATCATTGAGCCAGCCGATATACGACACTACTATAGTGTAGCGGCCGTCAGGAAGATTGAGCTGCCACGCACCGTCGGCATCGGTAAGCGCCACATGATTGCCCGGATTGGCCACGACGGTGGCATAGGCGAGCGGCTCTCCGCTGTCCGCCTCTGATACCTTGCCGTGTATTCCGCGCCCGTAGGCCGCAGTGGCGATTAATAGTAGTAATATGGTGATGATCGGATATCGCATGATTGGTGATGCAAAATTACCTCTTGCCCCAGTGCTACGAAATACTCAAATCAGGGTATTTTGCTACTCCTGCGCACCCTCGTCGCAGAGGCGAAAAATACTCGTTTTTGAGTATTTCCGACATATTTGGGTATGCGTAATTTTGTGTCGGTAAATTGTATAAACCGATCAGTAACACAAATCACATTAAAAGATATGAAGAAAACTTTACTCAGCCTTTGCGTCGCATTGCCGGCGTTTACCGTAGTCGCTCAGGATGCGGCTGCCCTTACTACTCCCGAGGCCTCATGGTGGGCGCTTATCGATGGCGCCACTACACCCGGCGATCAGGCCACCGATGTGGCAGTCGATGCGCAGGGCAATGCCTATTGGTATGGTACCTACGGTACTACGGCTACCGATCCCGATGTGAAATTTGGCGGAGAGGTCATATTTCAGGGTGCGCTTTACGATGACGCGCAGGGCACTTCTTATGGATCCAATTACTCCGTGATCAAGACCGACCCCACCGGACGTATGCTGTGGAATGTATATACCAACAGCGGCGACTTCGCCAACAACTCCGGTTTCTGTGCCGTCACCTCCGACGGCGGTGTGGTGACCGTAGCCAAAGTACGTCACACCGATTTCATGACCGACCGCAATATCAATTTCGTAGATGCCGCAGGCGATGATTACCCAGTCGAGTGGACTTGCGACCGCCGCTACTATCGTTTGGCTGTGACGAAACTATCAGCCGCCGGAGCTATCGAGTGGATACGTATGATTGATTTTTCAACCGATCCCGGTGCCGGTGCCGACGGCAATTATGCCGACTTCTGGGCCGAGACATTCAATGTCAGCGGCGGTACTGTAGATGCCGACGACAATATCTATATCGCCCTCAACTATCGCAGTGAGGTATCGGTGCCACGCGCTACAGGTGACCCGATGGTGCTCACGCCCAAGAATGTTGCCAACTGGACGGGCGATCCGCAGGCCACAGCAGGCGACTTCCTTATCCTCGCCCTCGACAGCCACGGATACTATCGTTCCAATCTGCAGCTCGACGGTAACTGCGCCGCCTCCTATTGCCAGAAGATAGAGTATGCCGACGGTCGCCTCTATGCCCAGGGCTATATCGTAGGCACTGCTGACGAAACGCTTACCGCAGGCGGATTCACACTCTCTCCCTCTACTGTGATGAGCCCTCTGTTTCTGTGTCTCGATACCGATCTCGACGTGAAGTGGGCCAAGTGTTGTCCGGCAGAGCAAGTGGCCGGCAAGAATGCATTGCAGAATGTCGGTATCTCAGTAATAGGTGAAAATCTGTATATCTGTGGTCAGTACAATCTCAAGTTCAGCGACCCCGACGATGCCGACAAATACGTCGCCGCCACACAGGGAAGCGTGCGCGAAGGATTCATCGTGCGACTTGATGCTGCTACCGGCGAGTGGCTCGCTGCGCGCGACAGCCGCGACGACGACTGGAACACACCCTCTGCGCTTGCCAAGACAGGTCTTACAGGCTACTTCCGCGTATTCCCCAACCCCCTCTCGGAGGATAAAATCTACGTATTTGGTTATGTGATGAATGCCAACGTCGGAGTATTCCTCCGCGGATACGACGCCAATACACTCATTGCAGATCTCGACGGCGGACAGCTCAACATCATCACCGGCGGAGGAGTACCCTCGTGTCAGTGTGGTGCCTACGATGCTGCAAATTCAGCTGTCTATGTCAACGCCCGAGGCAATCAGGCCTTCAAACTTATGACCGGCAAGACCTCCGAGGCACCTGTCAAGTGGGGAGTCCTCGCCGCCCGGTTCGACCTTCCCAAGTCATCACTTGGCGCCATTGGCGAGATCGCCGGCGATAGCTCCTGTGATACCCCCGCCGAATATTACAATCTGCAAGGTATCCGCGTCAGCAATCCCGGCCACGGCATCTACATCGTGCGTCAGGGCTCCAAAGTCACCAAAATCCTCAAATAACCCCACAGTAAATTTTTTTTTAAAAAATATGTGTTAGGCCGGCCAAAACCGGCCTTAACTTTGTCCCCACAAACCAAAAATCCAACCGACGTATAGCGTCAGCCCGGGATCGGAGGCCTGTAGGGAAGATTTTCAAATCTTCCGCCTGTAGCGCCTGCCTCCGCCACCCTCAAAATCCTAAAAATCAATCGTGCATTGTGCATCGTGCATCGTGCATCCAATAATACTATGCCACATACATTTCATTTCCGACAATTCCTCGGCGAGCCCCTGCCACCCGAACTCCGACGCCTCTTCTCCAACCTCGAGCTGTGGCGCCAGAGAGGAGGAGCACGCCCAATGATAATACTCGAGCAGGGCGACCACAACGTAAGGTACTACCTCGAGAAATACCTCCTCTACCG
>JAIDTT010000025.1 GCA_029060545.1 Paramuribaculum sp.
GATCCTCGATCCTAAGATCATCACCGACACCCGCCACAAGCGACGACGACCATAGCGGTATCGTGCTCCGCCCCTCAACCCCTGTCAATCAATCGTGCATCGTGAATTATGCATCGTGCATTGGCGGGAATCCCCGCACGAAAAGCGTACAATGACATTCTTAACATAAATCACATCCGTGATATCCGCCACATCCGACCCTATACTATTTAATGTCAAAAATAGTTTGGGGCGGCGTAATTGTGCAGGAAAACTATTGAAATATCAAATAAATAACTTAATTTTGCAGTCGGTTTGGTGGCGACTTGTGTCGCCTCTACTGAAAAAGTTAAGTAATATATTGATTTGCAATGATAAAGATTACATTTCCTGACAATTCGGTAAAGGAATTCGAGAGCGGTGTCACTCCTCTTGAGGTGGCATCATCGATCAGCCCGCGTCTGGCTCAGGACGTGCTGGCTGCGTATGTCAACGATAATCCGTGGGATCTTAACCGTGGAATCGATGGCGACGCTACTATCAAATTTTTTAAGTGGGAAGACGCCGAAGGCAAGCATGCTTTCTGGCATAGCTCGGCTCACCTCCTCGCAGAGGCACTGCAGGAGCTGTACCCCGGCGTGAAATTCGGTATCGGTCCTGCCATCGAAAATGGCTTCTACTACGATATCGACACCAACGGTCACACTATCACCGACGCCGATTTTCCGAAGATCGAGAAGAAGATGCTCGAACTGGCTCGTCAGAAGCAGGCTATTGAGCGCAAGGAGATCTCCAAGGCCGACGCCCTCAAAATGTTTGGCGATCGTGGCGAGACATACAAGTGTGAACTCATCGACGAACTGGAGGACGGCACTATCACCACCTATACTCAGGGTGCATTCACCGACCTCTGCCGCGGCCCGCACCTCCCGACCACGGCTCCGATCAAGGCCGTGAAGATCATGTCGCTCGCCGGAGCCTACTGGCGCGGCGACGAGAAGCGTCAGCAGCTCGTGCGCGTGTATGGCATCACCTTCCCGAAGCAGAAGATGCTCGATGAATATGTGCAGCTCCTCGAAGAGGCCAAGAAGCGCGACCACCGCAAGCTCGGCAAGGAGATGGAACTTTTTGCTTTCTCGCAGAACGTAGGTGCTGGTCTGCCACTTTGGCTTCCCAAGGGTGCCGCTCTGCGCGACCGTCTCGAGCAGTTCCTCCGCAAGATTCAGAAGAAGTATGGTTACCTGCAGGTAATCACTCCCCATATCGGTAATAAGAACCTCTACGTCACCTCCGGCCACTATGCCAAATATGGTAAGGACTCGTTCCAGCCCATTCATACACCCGAAGAGGGCGAAGAGTATCTGTTAAAGCCGATGAACTGCCCCCACCACTGCGAAATATTCCGCGCCGCTCCCCGCAGCTACCGCGATCTGCCTCTGCGTCTGGCCGAGTTCGGCACAGTCTATCGCTATGAGCAGTCGGGCGAGCTCCACGGTCTTACCCGAGTGCGTGGCTTCACGCAGGACGATGCCCACATCTTCTGTGCACCCGACCAGATCAAGGCCGAGTTCCTCAAAGTGATGGACATCATCTTCTACATCTTCAAGGCTCTCAACTTCGAGAACTATGAAGCTCAGATCTCGCTCCGCGACCCCAACAACAAAGAGAAATATATCGGCAGCGATGAAAATTGGCACCTTGCCGAGACCGCTATTGTAGAGGCTTGTCAGGAGAAAGGTCTCAAAGCCCGCACCGAACTCGGCGAAGCTGCATTCTACGGTCCCAAGCTCGACTTTATGGTGAAGGATGCCCTCGGCCGCCGTTGGCAGCTCGGTACTATTCAGGTCGACTACAACCTGCCCGAGCGCTTCGGCCTCGAGTATACTGGTGCCGACAATCAGAAGCATCGCCCGGTGATGATCCACCGCGCACCCTTCGGCTCCATGGAGCGCTTCGTGGCTGTGCTGCTTGAGCATACCGCCGGACGCTTCCCCCTCTGGCTTGCACCCGATCAGGCTGTAGTGCTTCCGATCTCCGAGAAATACAACGACTACGCTCGCCGTGTAGTCGACGAGCTCGATCAGGCCGGTGTACGCGCCACAATCGACGACCGAAACGAGAAAATCGGCAAGAAAATTCGCGACAATGAGCTCAAGCGTATCCCGTATATGCTCATCGTAGGCGAAAAAGAAGCAGAAAATGATGAAGTTTCGGTAAGAAAACAGGGCGAAGGTGATAAAGGTACGATGAAAA
>JAIDTT010000026.1 GCA_029060545.1 Paramuribaculum sp.
CGTAATATCATTAACTTGTGCCCATTCCCAGCTATCGGGAATCTCGAAGGGCGGCTCGAAGTTCTGATAATGGGACTTATCAGTTATTCTTTAGTGAAGTTCGGGACTACTCCGACAGATGCCATAACTTTTGCGGTAAATTCACGTGCTATCTTGTCTGCTTCCTCCATGGTGTCAGCAAGTTGCATGCTGTTGGGTGTTGTTACTTCAAACTTGCCAGAGTCAACGTGGCGTGTAATAGTCGCAAATGTTGTGGCATTAGTTGTGTAGGTTGTGTCGTTACCTTCTGTCTTTATATGCACTTTGTAAATTGCCATAGTAGTTATATTTATTTTAGGTTGATTGTTATTCTTTCTTTGATGCACGTTGACGATCCTGTAATGTGCGTCCGAGGGTATCTTCTTTTGCTATCAGCAGGAGATCATCGTCATGACACAACTAAGGCTTTCTCGTAGAATTTCAGTAGAAAGCTTTTGCCTGCGTTATAAAAAGAGGCCGCCTAAAAACTTGTTAGACGGCCTCTGTGATATTGGCGTAATCTATCGATTAGTCTTCGAGTGTGCAGATAGCAACACGGTTCCAATCGTTTTCGGTAAACATCTTGCCGATGCCACAGCCTTCAGCTGTGATGCGAGCTGCGTCGATACCATACTTATTAACGAGCATAGTCTTTACGGATTCAGCACGAGCAGCAGCGAGCTTGAGGTTGAAGTCAAGGTTGCCATCCTGAGAAGCGTAACCCTTAACAACTACCTTGGAGTCTTTGTGGTGCTTGAGGTAGGAAGCTACCATTTCAACATTGGGCTGCTGGTCAGCAGTGATCTTGGAGCTACCAACTTTGTAGAATACGTAGCGTACGCTCTGGAGGTTGTCGGTAACTTTCTCGATTACCTGGGGAGCACGGTTCTTGCATGCGTCGAGTTCTGCCTGAAGAGCTGCGAGGTTGGCTGCGTTGGCAGCAGTTGTGGCGAGGCAAGCGTCGAGTTCGGCACGAAGACCGTTGAGAGTTGCATTGAGAGCGTCAAGTTCTGCCTGATTCTTGGTGTCAGCTGTAACGAAACCGGGGCCGAAGTTGTAGTTTACGGATGCCATGAGGTTGAAGGCGGCGTGCTTGCGGTTGTAGGCGCAAGAGGTCTGATCAACGTCGAGAGGCTCGTAAGCGGTACCGGTCATATTGAAGGATACGCTGGGCTTGAGAGCGATAGTGAGGTTTTCGCAAACATTGAAGTTGAAGTTAAGACCGGCCTTTGTAGCGAAGTAGTTCTGATCCTGAGCCTCAGGAGTGTAAGGCATCATAGCGCCATCATTGTAGAAGTTATGCCCCCAGCCTGCACCGGCTACGAGTTCCATATCGAATACGCGTGTCTTGTAACCGCCAAAGAGGTTGAAGAGGTTGACGCTACCGTATGCACCGACATACATATTGTCGAAAGCGGTTTTGCTGCGACCGGATACTCCGTAGTTTTCAAAAACATCGAAGAATGTCTTGCCGCCCCAGGAAGAGGTATTGACACCGAGGCTTCCTTCAACGCCAACGGCGAATACGGGAGAGATCTGTTTCTGGATGTGGAGACCGAAAGCACCGCGCATATCGCCGAAGAAAGCGTGATGACGAGCGAGGGGAGTGGTAACGCCACCATCGAGACCGATGGACCAATTGTCGCCAAACGACGGAGTGTAGTAAGCTGTCTGAGCGTTAGCTGCGAAAGCAGTCATAGCTGCAATTGCGCAAAAGATTAATTTTTTCATAAATAAATAGTACTAATTATATTACTAAAATTCTGATGACAAAGATAATATAAATTACTTAATATTAACAATGAATTTTATGATTATTTTTAACGGAATCAACGTATTCCACAGTTTTTTATAACTAAATGCGCAATATAAACGTGATTTGGTTGCGAATGGTTCAATGTAGAGTTCTCAAAATATTTGCTCAATACGAAAAGAGGCCGAGTCGATTGACTCAGCCTCTTTAGTATGAAGATTAATCTACTGGATTAGTCGAGGGTGCAGATTGCAACTCGGTTCCAATCGTTTTCGGTGAACATATCGCCGATACCGCAGCCTTCAGCGGAGATACGGTCAGCGCTGATGCCGTATTTCTTAACGAGCATGGTCTTAACAGATTCTGCGCGAGCAGCAGCGAGTTTGATGTTGAAGTCGAGGTTGCCGTCCTTAGAAGCATAACCCTTGATGACTACTTTGGCGTCCTTGTGGTTCTTCATATAGGAAGCGATCATTTCAACATTGGGCTGCTGGTCAGGAGTGATCTTGGAGCTACCAATCTTGTAGAATACGTATCGTACGCTCTGGAGATTGTCGGTAACTTTTTCGATTACCTGAGGAGCGCGATTGAGGCAAGCATCGAGTTCAGCCTGAAGAGCAGCAGCGCTAGCGAGAGCAGCAGCGTTGGCAGCTACACAAGCGTCGAGTTCGCCACGGAGAGCGTTGATCTGAGCGTTGAGAGCATCGATTTCTGCCTGGTTCTTGAGGTCGGCGCACTTGAAGCCCTGACCAAACTTATAGGTAGCACCTACGAAGATCTGGAAAGCAGCAGCTTCCTTGTTGTAAGCAGCAGAGGTCTGGCTTACACCTGCATCGCTCATATTCCAAAGAACAGCGGGCTTGAGGGAGAGGGTGAAGTTCTTAGTGAGGTTGAAGTTGAAGTTGAGGCCAGCCTTTGTGCCAAATGCATTGTAATCGCCGTCTCCGTTGACATAGTAGTGCAACCAACCGGCACCAGCCTGAATTTCCATGTCGAATACTCGACCGTCGCAATTGTAACCGCCGAAGAGGTTGAAGAGGTTAACGGTACCGAAAGCGCCAACATAAGAGTTGTCGATAACGGTCTTAGATTCACCGTAAGAGGTGTTTACATAGGCAGTACCTTCAACGCCGAGACCGAATACGGGTGAGATCTGCTTGCGTACGTTCAGGCCGAAACCGCCACGCATGTCCTTAATGAAGGAAGAACCGTCATAGAGAGGGGTGATACCACCACCTTCAATACCAATGGACCAGTTGTCGCCGAAAGAAGGAGCTTCTAATGCTTGCTGTGCTTGAGCTGTCATCATACCGGCAGCTGCAATAGCGATGAGAAACAGTTTTTTCATTTCAATTTTGATTAATGTTGATAATACGGCACGAAATTAAGAATATTTTTTCAATTAACAAAAATTTTACAATTTTGGTTGTTGCCAATCGCATCAAAATTACGAGTAATCTGTTACGATTTTGTTAAATTTGTTTTCGTTTCACAAACATTTAACGCGATTGCCATACATAAGGTTCGAGATGATTTAAAATAAAAAATTGCCCGATAGTAACTGCAGCCCCATATTGTTGTGTCGGACAGTGTTTTCGGTAGCACATTTGAGTGTGATAATTTTTTTCTTGGACATTATTTCGGGAATGGGATGAACTGGGTTAGGAGATTTTTGCGTATTTTTGTGATTCAATAGCTGATGATGGACCAACTGATTCCATATATTATAAATATACCTAAGGTTGAGGATTACCGCGGTAATCTATCGGTGTTGTGCGATTCTGGCGTATTGCCATTTGAGATTGCACGCACATATTGGCATACCAATTTACAGGTCGGAGAGGTTGGCTATCCCGCGGCTAAGTACACGACCCGGGAGGTGGTTGTAGCCCTTTACGGGAGTATTGAGATAGAAACCGAGGGCAAATCCGGATTTAAAACTCTACGTCTTGAGCGTCCCGATCAAGGAGCCTACATCCCGCCTATGACATGGCGTCGGATATATTCCTGTTCAGAGAATGCTGCGGTGTTGATTGTTGCGTCGGCACTCTGCGATCCCGTAGACTGCATTACAGATTACCACAAGTTTCAGGATCTAATATCTGAATGATGGCTCAAAAGATACATCCAAAAACTTCGCTTGACGAGTGTAGATTCGTGAGACTTATAAGTCGGCACGAGGCCAATGGTGTCATGACGGTTGCAGAGAATGGAAATGAGCTGCCATTTGCAATCAAACGGGTATTCTATATATATGATATCCCGGCTGGAGCCGAACGCGGTGGACACAGCCACTATATAGAGAAGGAGTTGGTTATGGCTGTTGCCGGACAATTTGAAGTGGCTGTAACCGACGGATGCGAAGTGCGTCGTTTTACTCTTAGTCGTCCGGACGAGGGGCTGTACGTACCTCCCGGGCTGTGGCGATGGATTACCGGGTTCGCCGATGGCAGCGTGGTGCTATCAATGTCGCCATACGATTTCGACGAAGCGGACTATGTGCGCGACTATGACGAATTTTTGAAATTGCGCGGAGTAAAATGAAACGGTATCCATTTCTTGATCTGGCAACGGTAAATGCTCCATATATGGATGCCTTGCGAGAGGCAGCCGATCGCGTGCTTTGCAGTGGGCGATATATCGGTGGTTCAGAAGTGGAAGCGCTTGAGCGATGGCTCTGCTCCTATGCGGGCATCGGCTATGCGGTGGGGGTAAGCACCGGTCTTGATGCGCTCAGACTTATACTAGAAGGTTATAAGGTTCTTGGCCGATTGTCGGAAGGGGATGAAGTAATTGTGCCGGGCAATACGTATGTTGCTTCTGTGCTGGCAATTTCGCAAGCCGGTTTGCGGCCGGTACTGGTGGATCCCGATGAAACGACAATGAACCTAAGCGGAGCGAGTATCCGGAACGCTTTAACTGAAAAGACAAAAGCCGTGATGCCCGTGCATCTCTATGGGCGCGTGGCTTGGGATGAAGAAACATCAACGTTGGTGCGCGAACACGGGCTTATCGTTGTAGAAGATGCGGCTCAGGCTATCGGGGCGGAAGGCATCGGTCGTGTGGGCGATGCCGCGGCCATTAGTTTTTACCCGACAAAGAATCTTGGCGCACTGGGAGATGGTGGGGCCATTGTGACAGACGACTGCGAACTTGCCAAAGCTGTGCGTGCTTTGGCCAATTATGGTTCAGATCGTAGATATCATAATATATATAAGGGTTTCAATTGTAGGCTGGATCCGATTCAGGCAGCTCTCATTATGGCTAAGAATCACGATCTTGATTTGGCGAATGGACGCAGACGAGAGCGAGCCAAACTATATTCAACGCTAATCGACAATGCGTTGATACGAACTCCGGAGATGCCAGCCGATGAGCTAAGTCATGTGTGGCATCAGTATGTGGTGAGAGTTGCAGATGCCCTTCGGGATGAATTTCGCCAGTTTTTGTTGGATAATGGTGTTGAGACAGATATTCATTATGCCGTTCCACCGCATCGCCAACCTTGCTATTATAATGAGTTGTCAGAGTTTCGTCTGCCCACTACGGAGCGTTTGGCAGATGAGATCGTAAGTTTACCTATCAGTGACTGCACTTCGCTTTCCGACATCGCTGAGATTTGTGACATTATCAACAGATTCAGACAATCAGGATTATGAGACAGAGAAAAAACTCAAGACATCGAGGTATAGGTTTAGGGGTGATACTTGCCATCGCCGCCGTGATACTCGTAGCTCTGGCTGCGTGGAAAATAAATGCTGAGAAAGAGTCGGAAGCCATCTTTGGGGACGAACGAGCTATCATTGGGCAAGTCGACCTAATGAAAGTAGTGACGAATCCGGAGCTTGAAGAATCGATGGTGGCATACAAGGGTATGGATATATCATTTAACCCACGTATGCATCTACCCAACTGGGTGTGTTGGGAGCTTACTGCAGATGAAACGGATGGCAGTATACCCCGTAGTAACAAGTTTCTTTGTGATGAGTCGGTGCCCGGATGCGCAGAACCGTATGATTATAATTACTCCGGATATGATCGCGGGCATATGGCACCGGCCGGAGATATGAAATGGGATAAGGATGCGATGAGTGAGACTTTCTATATGACTAACATATGTCCGCAATCTAAGACTCTTAATACCGGCACATGGAAGCGTCTGGAGCAGAAATGTCGTACGTGGGCTCAGGCCGATAGTGCGGTTATAATTGTATGTGGTCCCATATTGACAGATAAAATTACAGAATACATTGGCGACAGCCGCGTAGCTGTACCCAAACGCTTCTTTAAGGTGATATTATCGCCATACGCCGAGCATCCGCGTGGCATCGGATTTATAATGCCCAACGACAAAGTAGAGGGCGGTATGCAAGCAGCTGCCGTCAGTATCGACGAGGTGGAACGTGTGACAGGACACGATTTCTTCAGCGAGCTGCCTGACTCAATTGAGAATATCGTAGAAGCCCAATGCGACTTTCATTACTGGAGCACAATTAAGCCTCCGAAGAAATCATCGAAAAAATGACACACACACAGGATACAATCTGCGCAATATCTACGGCTCCCGGCATCGGCGGTATTGCCGTGATACGTGTAAGTGGCCCTACCGCCATTCAAATTGTAAAAAAGGTATGGAAGGGGCAGCCGATAGTAGATATGCCAACTCATACCGTCCATTTAGGCTCAATCGTTGAGACCGATGGCTCCGCAATTGATCAAGCAGTGCTGACGATTTTTCGTGCCCCGGGATCGTACACTGGCGAAGACACCGTTGAACTATCCATCCACGGATCCAGATTTGTGCAGCGTCGTGCCGTCGAGCTTCTTATTGAAGCCGGAGCCAGACTGGCCGAAGCCGGTGAGTTCACGCGCAGAGCATTCGTGGCCGGACACTTGGATCTAGCCCAGGCAGAAGCTGTGGCTGATGTGATAGCAAGCAATTCGAAAGCAGCCCATCGCATAGCAATGAATCAGATGCGCGGTGGGTTTTCGCAGCGGCTTGCGGCTTTGCGCGATAAACTTATCGAACTCGCATCGCTACTTGAACTGGAACTCGATTTTTCGGAGGAAGAGGTGGAATTCGCCTCGCGCCACCAACTGCTTGCCATTGCCGAGCGGGTGCGCGATGAGGTCGGGCGACTGCATAGGTCATTTGAGTCAGGACAAGCGATTAAGGAAGGCATACCCGTAGCAATCGTCGGTCCGACCAATGCCGGAAAATCTTCACTGCTCAATGCACTGCTTGGCGATGACCGCGCAATAGTAAGCAACATACCGGGTACTACGCGCGACACCATCGAGGAAACGCTGGAGATAGAAGAATATCTCTTCCGATTCATCGATACGGCAGGCTTGCGACATACAAGCGATGAAATCGAACGTATAGGCATCGATCGTTCTCGTCAGGCAATCAAAAAGGCACGTATCGTCATTGCCGTAACAGATGTAAAAGAACCCATTGCTCAATCTCTGTGTGATGAAATAGCATCCGTCCCTTATAGAATATGGGTATTTAATAAAGTAGATCTGATTGGTGATAAAAAGTCAAATTTTGTGCCAGATTGCCCCACAATTGAATTATCGGCCAAAACAGGAAAGGGAATTGAACGACTTAGAGAGGCATTACTTGATGCGGCACGACAGGAAAACGGTAATGCCGATGAGGGTGTGATGGTAAGTAACCTACGCCACGCTCTGGCGTTGGAAAACGCGTATAATTCTATACAGCGGGTAATCGACGGACTACAATCCGCACTTTCCGGCGACCTCGTTGCACAAGATCTGCGCGATACCATTCATCATCTCGGCGCCATCACCGGCACAATTACCACCCCGGATATATTACAAACAATATTTTCGCGCTTCTGCATCGGAAAGTGATTATCCCGAACTCGCGTGAATAGACTTTTTGCTCATGATTCATGCATTGTTTTTATGATTTCCCACCAGCCGTTTCGGCGTCCGTTTCGGCGGATGAGGATACCTTTCTTAACGAGGGTTGAGGTTATGCGTTTAACGGTTGATGCGGATTTCTTTGTTGACTTTGCAATCTCTGGTTGTGCTATTTTGGAATTGGCTTCAATAACTTTTATAACGGTAAGTTTTTCAAAAGTACAATCTAAAGTGTCAATTTGAGACTTTGGGGAGTCTGTTTTTACATCTTGAAAACCGATTGCCGTTTGCCAAGCGTCCGCCTTTTCCTTCTATCACGGTTCTCCGTGAACTATGTACTAGTCAAAATCTCTCATAACTATTATTTAAG
>JAIDTT010000027.1 GCA_029060545.1 Paramuribaculum sp.
TCAGATCCTCGATCCAAAGATCATCACCGACACCCGCCACAAGCGACGACGACCATAGCGGTATCGTGCTCCGCCCCACAGCCCCTGTCAATCAATCGTGCATCGTGAATTGTGCATCGTGCATTGGCGGGAATCCCCGCACGAAAAGCGTACAATGACATTTTTACCATAAACTTTCTCAGGTTTCATAACATCGTAGAGCCATCTCTTCGCGATGTAGCAGATTACCAGCAGATTGTAGGGATGCACCCTGGTGCATCCTCTTTTCCGCATCCACCTTTTCTGCACCCTCATCAATCGTGCATCGTGCATTGTGCATCATGCATTGTGCATCACTTCAGCCCCTTCAGCGGATTCGGCTTCGTAGCCTGAAAATCCTTCAGATACTGCGGAGTCGAGTAAGCCGTGTCGATAAACTCACGGCGCGCGTAGCTACGCTCCGATAGAGCCACCATCGACGATGCAATCGGATAAATATCCGCTATAAAGTGAGCATTGGGAGCCGTGATCACATCGCGCGCCTTCATGCTGCCGTCGCCGAAGAAATACACCGGGCGACCCGTGGCCAGCAGATCGGCATAGCTGTCGGCATCGAGTATCAGCGGCTGCGGTTTCATCAGTTCCGTCAGGGCGAAATCGTAGGCTGCCGTGTACACCTCCATGCGTCGGGCATCAATCATCGGCACTAATATCGCATCCTCCGCCGTGTCGTGGTGAAACATCACCTCCACAGCCATCAGTTGCAGCGTATCTACCCCGATCATCGGTATGCTGAGACCGTATGCCAAGCCCTTCGCTTCGCTAAGACCGATGCGCAGACCGGTATAGCTTCCCGGACCCATCGATACAGCTACAGCATCGAGCTTCAGCTCAAGTTCCGCAAGGCGATCAAGGCAGGCCTTGATCATACCGCTCAGCAGAGCCGCATGGTTGCGTCCCTCGAAATCTTCGCGGTGAGTGAGTATCATACCTTCGGCCGATAAGGCAGCCGAGCATACGGTCGTAGAAGTATCGATATTGAGTATTACAGCCATCTGTCAGGGATTTTGTTCTTTTTTCCGCCGCAAAGTTACGTTTTTTCCCTGCTATTAGCTACTTTTGTGAGAAAATAATAGATTCCGATGCTCCTATCCATGACAGGATTCGGCAAAGCAGTTGCCGAACTTCCATCAAAGAAAATAAGCGTAGAGATTAAGTCGCTCAACAGCAAGCAGCTCGACCTGTCGATGCGTGTGCCTGCTGTGTTGCGCGACAAAGAAATCGAACTGCGCACCGCCGCCTCCCGCCGCCTTGAGCGAGGCAAAGTGGAAATCAACGTATTCATCGAGTCGCAGTCGGCCGATCTGGCCATGACGCTCAATCTCCCCCTCATCGAAGCTTACAAGAAGCAGATCGACGAGTTAGGCGAGAAACTCGGTATCGGCGCCCCTGCCGACTGGTACGGACTCCTTCTCCGCTTTCCCGACACCGTGAAGGCCGTCGCTGCCGAGCAGGCCGATGATACTGAATATCAGGCCGCGCTCACCGCTCTGGGTGAGGCCATTGACGCCCTCACCCAGCATCGTGCGGCCGAAGGTGCCAAACTCTACGAATTTTTCACCGTCCGCGTCAATCGCATTTCCGAACTACTTCAGGAAGTGCCACGCTACGAAGTGGAGCGCGTGGAGAAGATACGTGCCCGACTTGCCGACAATCTTGCAGCCATTCCACAGGTCGACTACGACCGTGGCCGCCTCGAACAGGAGCTGATATTCTATATCGAGAAGCTCGATGTCAATGAGGAGCGCCAGCGCCTCGCCCAGCATCTCCGCTACTTCCTCGAGACCCTCGACTGCGAGCCGGGTCAAGGCAAGAAACTCGGCTTCATCGCCCAGGAGATGGGTCGCGAGATCAATACACTCGGCTCCAAGAGCAACCATGCCGAGATGCAGCGCATCGTAGTGAAGATGAAAGACGAACTCGAACAGATCAAGGAGCAGGTGCTCAACGTACTCTGATATATGGCCACACCCGGAAAGATCATCATAATATCCGCCCCCAGTGGTAGCGGCAAGTCCACCATAATCCGCGAACTCACCGATACCCACCATGTACCTTTGACCTTCAGCGTCTCCGCCACCAATCGCCCCCCGCGTACCGGCGAGACCGACGGAGTGCACTATCATTTCCTCTCCGACGAAGCCTTCCGCAGCGCCATTGCCGCCGATGAGTTTGTCGAATATGAGGAAGTATATCCCGGCCGCTTCTACGGCACCCTCAAGAGTGAAGTGGAGCGTAGGTCTGCCGCCGGAGAGAATGTGCTACTCGACATCGACGTCAAGGGCGGATGCCGCGTCAAGGAGATGTATGCCGATGGCGCCCTGAGCATCTTCATCATGCCTCCGGGTATCGACGAGCTCCGTCGTCGTCTCGAAGGACGTGCCACCGATCCGCAGGACGCCATCGAAGCGCGTCTCTCAAAAGCCGCTTATGAGATGGAATTCGCTCCGCGCTACGATGCAGTCGTAGTCAACGACGACCTTGCTACTGCCTCCGCTGAGGTAGCCCGGCTCATCACCGATTTTATCGCGAAATGACCCTGCGCCCACGCATAGGCATTCTCGGCGGGTCGTTCAATCCCGTACATCTCGGCCATATACAGCTGGCCGACTATCTCGTACAGACCACACAGCTCACCGCCGTATGGCTCATGCTGTCGCCGCGCAATCCACTCAAGCAATATCCCGCCGATATGCCCTCCGATGAGCAGCGCATGGATATGCTCCGCATTGCAGCCGAAGCCACCCCCCGCCTCGAAGCCACAGATATAGAGCTGTCGATGCCTCGGCCATCTTACACTATCGACTCCCTTCGTCGGCTCCGGTCGCTCCATCCCGACGTGGATTTCTCTCTCGTGATAGGCAGCGACAACTGGCTCGTGTTCGATCAGTGGCGCGACTATCGCAGCATCATCGACGAGTTTTCCCCCGTCATCTATCCGCGTCCCGGATATCCGGTTGATACCGACAGCCTTCCCGAAGGCGTCACCCTTGTCAGTGCACCTATGCTCGACATCTCATCCACTCAGTTACGCGAAGCCATTGCTGCCGGACTTGATATGAACCTTTTCCTCCCTGCCGGCGTAATGGATTATATCCTTACCAACAATCTTTACCGATTATGACCCCCAACGCTATATCATTCATTGCTCTCGCCAAAGAATATTGCACGGCAGTAGCCAATCCGCCCGCCGAACTTACGGATTTTGTGGCCGATATGCTCCGCCTGCTCCCGCGTATCTACATCACGGCATCCGACCTCGCAGTCGACTCGCTCGACGACGGTGGATATCTCGATCAAGCTATGGACGAGGATACTTACTCCGACATCATGGGACGCCTCAGTAGCCTGTTCGGATTTGAAGACTCTTATCTCGAAGTATTCATGGCCGATATGAAGTATTCCGATGCCCCTATCGCCACCACCATATCCGAAGGCCTCGCCGACATCGCTCAGGTGCTCTTCAACTTCCTCGCCACCGTGCGGGAAGCACCCGAGCCTGTGGTAGAGGAAGCCCTCTGTGCCGTCAAGGCCGAATTTGCCGAATACTGGAGCCAGACCCTCTGCAATGTACTCCGCGCCCTCAATGCAGTAAAATATCAATCCTGACACTCTTACCGCTATGTATACCCCCTCCCCGCTTGTATCCGACCTGATGTGCTTTCTCGATGGCAGCCCCGTCAACTTTGCCGCAGTAGAACAGTGCCGCGCACGTCTTGATGCCGCCGGATTCTGCGAACTTGATCCGGCAGCTGATTGGGCACTCCAACCCTCCGGACGATACTACGTCACCAAAAACGGCTCCGCCATACTCGCATTCATTCTCCCGGCTTCAGGGCACCCGGCATCTCCTTGCTATATCATCTCAGCCCACAGCGACTCGCCCGGCTTCCGTATCAAGCCCCGCGCCGCTATAGTCGGCGAAGGTGGCATCGTGCGCCTCAACACAGAAGTCTACGGTGGCCCGATCCTCTACACCTGGTTCGATCGGCCGCTCTCCATCGCCGGCCGTGTAGTGCTCAAAAGCTCCGACGCCCTGCAGCCTGTGACCCGTCTGGTCAACTTTCGCAGGCCGTTGCTCACCATACCCCATCTCGCTATCCACTTCAATCGTGCCGTCAACGAGGGCAACCCCCTCTCCCGCCAGAAAGATATGCTGCCGGTGCTCGGCTATCTCAACGATAAGTTAGAAGCCGACAACTTGCTCATCAACCTTGTTGCCGCCGAACTGAGCGTCACTCCCGACGAAATACTCGATTTCGATCTCAGCCTATACGACACCACACCCGCATGCCTTCTTGGCCTCAACAACGAATTTATCACCTCCGGACGCATCGACGACCTCTCGATGGCACACGCCGCAGTGACATCTCTCATAGCTGAAGCCGACAGCGCCTCCGAGTCCGTGCGCGTCGCCGCCATCTTCGACAACGAAGAGACCGGATCCGGCACCAAGCAGGGCGCCGCATCGCCGTGGCTCATGAACCTGCTGCGTCGCATCAACTACTGCCTCGGCGGCGACGAACAGACATACCAGCAGTCCATCGCCCGCTCCTTTATGATCTCCGCCGACAACGCCCACGGGCTTCACCCCAACTATCCCGAAAAACAGGATCCCACCAATCACCCCCTGCTCGGTCATGGTCCCGTGATCAAGTACAACGCCAACTGCAAATATATGACCGACGCCGATAGCGCCGCCATCTTCATGCAGATCTGTCGTGAAGCGGGAGTTGAGTACCAGACCTTCGTCAACCATAGCGATGTAGCCGGTGGATCCACCCTTGGCAACATTCTCACATCGCAGATCGACCTGCGTGGTGTCGACATGGGAGCCGCCATTTGGGCCATGCACTCAGTCAGAGAGACAGCCTCAGCCACCGACCACGACGCCATCGCCCGCGCCTTCCGCCACTTCTACCACATCTGATCCTCACCCCTCTGCCCTCACCATCATTTTCTGTAAGGGCTGCATACGGTTCTATTATTTGGTAAGGTGCCATTGGTTGTCAGAGCCTAACTGATAGGTGTAATGGTTGGTGTGGCGAAGATCGTAGAAGAGATGCTTGTCATTCCAGAGCATCATATATATCTTGGTCAACAATGGGCTCATCGAACCGATAGTCAAAATTGCTGTAATCGACGAAATTAATTGATGCTTGGCCGTACGTATCCCACAATTCTCGCTTTACGGTATATTCGCCAACAGGAATATAAATAGGTGTGCCGGAAGCGTTATCGGTTTCCGCTATTATGCGCTTGAATCGGCCATGAAGCGGTATGGCCGTAACAAGCACATGCTCGAATTTACCATTGCATAGCACCCAAGTCTTAGTAAACACTTGTATCAACTTTGAATTGGAGAACATACTCTTGTCGTCCAAACGGCACGCGAATGTATCATCCATCAGAAATGGAGTAAGTGTGAAGTAAGGAGGTCGGACGCTATCAGCTGGGGCAACAAATGCGCCATAATTCCAGTTGTCACAACAAGATTCTCCTTCAAACTCAAATAGCCAGAAATCCCCCTCTTCGAAAGCGGTCAGAGCAGTGTCGATTACGCAAGAGGGTCGCACTGGTTCAAATATTGGTTGTTGGCGACGCAATAGGCTAAACTTAAGGAAATCAAAGTTGCTTAAATCTGCCGTTTTAAGTATTTGAGCCAATTTTGTGTCCCATAAAGATGGATCATAATTGAGATTAATACAACTCACTACATCTGTATCGCCAAATGTGCGGATGGCAAAATCTCCTTTTACAGGACAAATAAGCACGCTCCCGTAATCGCTAGTGCGATGAAGGTTTATTTCGCCCCAGGTCTTGGTGAATATTTGAGTCAATAATCTATTTTGTCTATTGACAGATGTAATTTGATTAATGGCACTTATGGAATTATTAATTGAATCCGCAATGTCATTTGGCGCGTACCATGAAGTTGTAGAATCAATCGGTCTAAGCGTAAACTCGGTAGAGTTGGCATCGATGGGATCTGTTATCCATAATACTTCGCAATTATCCGGATGTTGCGCAGGAAATAGATACGTGATTAAGAAACGACTTTCTTCTCCGCATATTGGCTGATTAGCGGTCAATGCAAAGAATAGTATGCTGACAATAGGAATATACCTTTTCATTTTTTGGGGAGGGGGAAATGATTGGTAACGCGAATATATGGATAAAATTCTAAACCTCAAATTCTTCCATCGAAAAAACACCTCCCGCGAAATTTTTTAGAAAATTATTACTGTCCGCTAAACCATAAACGAGTGAGTCCAACTTCTTGAAAAGCAGAAGTTGGGCTTGCTTTTTGAGTATGACAAGCCCACTCAGTCTTCTTCAGTGTAATATGGAGGAGATTCTGGAGCGTTTGCGAGCATGATTTTCAGGTCAGCATCGGGTTGGTTTAGGAACTTTTCAAGATTCAGGTAGTACATCAGTACGATTCGTACTATCGTAGCCAGCCCAGAGAAGCTCCAACGCCTTTTCAGAGAACTTTGCAAGATAGAGAGCAGCAGATTTGCAATGAGAGTGACCCATATCTGGATTTTTATGGCGTTGGCGCTTTCGCCGTAGAAGTATCTCAGCGGGAAGTTCTGCTTGATCTGTTTGAA
>JAIDTT010000028.1 GCA_029060545.1 Paramuribaculum sp.
ATTACTTCGACCAGCAGGATAAGATGCTCGGCTACCTTATGGAAAAAGAGGTGAAGGCCGTAGACAACATCCTCAGCGATATCAAGCGCCCCTTCACCGCTATCATGGGTGGCTCTAAGGTTTCTACCAAGATCGGTATCATCGAAAACCTTATGGATAAGGTTGACAACCTCATTCTCTGTGGCGGCATGACCTATACTTTCGCCAAGGCTCTCGGCGGTAAAATCGGTGAGTCGCTCTGTGAGGACGACAAGCTCGATCTCGCTCTCGAAATCATGAAGAAGGCAAAAGAGAAGGGTGTGAACCTCGTGCTCGGCACAGATTGCGTTGCCGGCGACAGCTTCTCCAACGATTGCAATACCCAGATCTGCTCTGTGATGGCTATTCCCGAAGGCTGGGAGGGTATGGATGCCGGTCCCGAGACCCGCAAATCGTTTGCCGCTGTAATCGAACCCGCCAAGACTATCCTTTGGAATGGTCCCGCCGGCGTATTCGAATTCGATACCTTTACTGCCGGTTCGCGTGCTATCGCTGACGCTATCGTTAAGGCTACTGAAAATGGTGCCTTCTCACTCGTAGGTGGTGGCGACTCTGTAGCCTGCATCAATAAGTTCGGTCTTGCCGATCAGGTATCTTATGTATCTACCGGTGGCGGTGCTCTTCTCGAGGCTATCGAAGGCAAAGTGCTTCCCGGTGTAGCAGCAGTTAAGTAATAGACTCCCCTATTAATACCCGACACGGCTCCCCTATCTGTGGGAGCCGTGTATTTTTTAGCCTTTCCTGAACTGCTGCGGACGGAATCTGATGAGTGCCGATACTACGACCACGGCATTGTTTTCCTGCTGGTTTCTTGATGAATACAGCAACGTCACTACATCGTGAGATGCCATTGAATCGGCAAAATGATTCCAGCGAGGATTTTGAGTAAGTTCGATGATGTATCTTTCCTCAAAATCGCCCCAATGGGTGTCGGGATTTTCATGGAAATAATGCCTTAATGCGGTACTTGGGGCTATCTCTCTGTCCCACGTATCATAATGAAATGTATCGTGCGACAATCCGCGCGGCCATAGCCGGTCGATGTACACGCGGTAGCCGTCGTCGGGCGACGGCGGCTCATAGCACCGCTTGAGTTTAAGCGTCGTCATACCTCATCAGGCCTTTACCTTCACGAGCATCATTTTGGCATCACTTGTTGCCGATACGCTGTGACGCACGCCCTCCCCTACCAGCAGAAATTGGCCGGCCACGAGGGTGTGAGGGTTATCGGATATGGTAAATTCAATCTCCCCTTCAAGCACGTAGACCATAAGTTCGGCAGGTGCGGTGTGGGTGTCGAGTCTCTGACCGGCTGAAAAAGCCACTACAGATACGCCGCCATTCGAAGTATTGAAAATGTTATTAAACTGTACGCGGTCGCCGGAGTATTCTGTTTGAGATGCGAGATTGCGAACCTCGCCAAATTTGATTCCTGATTCAAGCATATATGTGTTTTTATATATACCGGCAACGTGCCGGCATATATAGAAACATTCCAGGCGAATCTAAGTTCAGCAATGAAGGCGTGATATAAAAGTTGTCAGGCGCTCAGTAGCATCAATGATGCGTGAGTGCTGAGTAGCGAGATTAAGTCTTACAAATTCCTCCCCTCCTTGCCCGTACATCTCTCCGGGATTGAGCATCAGTCCGGTCGCATCCAACAATTGTCTGCAGAATTGATCTGCATTCATTCCCGACGGTCTGATCGACATCCACGCCAGATATGTACCTTCGAGTGGAGTAAGCTGGTAATCCGGCGCGAGCTGTTCGAGTTGAACTTTCAGGTATTGGTAATTTTCCCAGATGTATTGCTTCAACTCAGCGAGCCATACGGCACTCTCGTTGTATGCCGCTATGGTAGCCGCCACTCCGAAGGGATTCACGTCGCATACTTCATTATCATTGATCGCGCGGTCGATACGCCGATAGATCTCCGGCGTACCGGCTACGATATTGGCTATCTGAAGTCCGGCGGTATTGAATGCCTTGCTTGGAGAGATACACACTGCGCAGTTATCGGCAAGTTCCCGAGATATTGAAGCGTAGGGGGTATATTCGTAGCCATCGAAGGTAAGCTCGCAGTGTATCTCATCAGCAATGACGAATACTCCATTGCGCAGACATGTCTCCCCTACCCTTCTGAGTTCGGAGGGAGTCCATACACGCCCCGTAGGATTGTGGGGATTACACAATATCATCAGCGTGACATCAGGATCCGACGTGATACGATCCAATTCATCAAAGTCAATCGTATAGCGTCCGGTCTGCGGATCCCTTACAAGCTCATTGGCCACCAGTCGGCAACCGTTGTTCCGGATACTCGAAAAGAAGCAATTGTAGGCCGGAGTCTGTGTCACGATCTTATCCCCCGGCTTGGTCATCGCCTTGATAATGGCCGATACTGCAGGTACTACCCCGGAGGTATATATTATCTGCGACCTGCCGATCACCCATCCGTGGCGGGATGAGAACCAGTTGATGACAGCATCGTAATAGTCAGCACCCACAGAGGTATAACCGAATACACCGTGATCCACTCTCCTGCGGAGGGCTTCAATAATGGCCGGTGCTGTCCGGAAGTCCATATCTGCCACCCACATAGGCAGAAGATCCGGACGATCATTGTGGGCATTCCACTTATATGAGTCGCCGCCTGAGCGGTCAACGGGAGTATCGAAATCGTACGACATAGTTTATTGATTATTAAGAGAGTTTTCTAAGCGGTGCATACGCGAGCGATTCACTACGAGAAGGATCAGGAACACAAGTCCACGCAGGCATAGTTCGATGCACATGGCCAGCCATACGCCTTTAAGTCCCATTGTCGGAGCGAGTAAAGCTGCCAGAGTAAGTCTCACGCCCCATATACTTAATAGATTCAGGGTAGCCGGTGCGATCGTTTGGCCAAGCCCGATAAAGAATCCGTAGGCCACTATAGCGGCACCAAACATCGGCTCGGCCCAAGCTTCTATTCTTAGAATTTCCACGCCGAGCGTGCGGATATCTTCAACCGGCGACATTATGGCCATAATCTGAGGAGCAAGCAGATACATCACAATACCCATCGCCCCCATTATAGCCATACCCGCTCCGACGGTTATGTTACCGAAGCGGCTTACCAGTGAATACCGACGTGCCCCGTAGCACTGGCCGGCAAGGGTAGTGGCCGCTTCACCCAATCCATATCCCGGCATATAGCATATACTCTCGGCTATCACCGCAAAGGCATTTGACGCGATAGCTACGATGCCGAGCGGTGCAACGATGACGGTCGTCATAATCTGCGCACCACTGATGGCGGCATGTTCGAGCCCCATCGGCAAACCAATGCGTACGGCACTTACCAACGTATTGCGTCTGGGACGATAACTCCCCTGCTCTTGACTGAGCTTGAGGAGATCGGATCGCTTGACCATATACCAGGTGAGAACACCGGCTACTATCGTTTCTGCCATCACAGTGGCCAATGCAGCTCCCTTCACCCCAAGTCCGGCTCCCGGCATCGTGATGGATAATGATCCAATGGATAGTTCGCGGGTAGGAAATATGAGAAGGAAGTTGAAGGCAACATCAAGCATACACATCGCCACACCCATCATCGACGGCACTTTCATATTACCGGCACAGCGAAGCATCGCGCCACTGAGGAAACTGAACTGAAGCGCCGGCAGGAAGAATGCGAATATGCGGAAATATCCTGATGCTTCGACACGGATACTCTCGTCGCCACCAAGCCATCCGGGGAGAGGACCGCTTATGGCTACACCGAGCGCCCCTACCGCAATACTAAACAGTAGGACAGCTACAATAGATTGTCGAAGTACGGAGCGAGCACCAGCAGCGTTGTTCGCCCCGATAAGGTGCGCCACTTGTACGGAAAAGCCGGTTGCGGCTGCGCTTAGGAAGCCCCAGAAGAGCCATGTGGTAGTCGATACCAGGCCGATAGCGGCCGATGATTCGGCACCGAGACTACCGACCATCGCTGCATCGATATACTGCATAGCTATCGCCGACAGCTGGGCCACCATCGACGGCACGCTGAGGTATAAGGTAAGGCGCAACTGCGTAGCGAAATCGAGTCGTTCACCGTTGCGTATCATGGCCAGCATGGCCTGAGTATCGCCTGCCTTACCCAATGGTCAGAATCTCACAGTTGGCCGGTTGCTTGATATTGGCATCAATTATTATCTCGCCGTAGCCACGTGCGCGTATCGAGCCGGAAGTCGGATTCTTTACGCTTGTGATCGTAGAGTTGACTTCGGCGTGGAGCGTACTTTCCTCGAAGGCCAGATCAGCATCGGGAAGCATCGTGCAGTCCTCCATCACAAGATTCTTGCAATAGCATAGGGGTTGAGTACCCGATATCCGACAGCGCACAAGGCGCAGATTCTCCGAATGCCAGCCGAGGTACTCCCCTGTCAGCTCGGAGTCATATACGGTCACATTTACCGTGTTCCAGAATGCATCTTTGGAGTCGATCACGGCATCGCGAATCTCTACGTCGCGGCAATATTGGAATGAATAGTTGCCCTGCTGCTTATAGTTTTTAATGCGGATATTCTCAGAGTGCATGAAGAGATAGTCGGCATTGGCTACCTCCACATCTTCAATGTCGACGTTGCGGCAGTGCCAAAGAGTCTCCTGCGCATCCGGAATTCTGACATTGCGGAGGCGGATACCGTCCATTTCCCTAAACATCTTGGGTGCTTCTACCAAAGTATCGGTCATATCCAGTTGCGACGAATACCAGAGAGCGGCACGGGCACCTTCCGTGAAGAGGCAGTCGCGCACCGTAAATCGGTCGACGTGCCAAAACGGGTATTTTCCTTCGAAGCGACACTTCTCGGCCACAATATCGGAGCAGAGTTTCAGAGCCGATTCACCGGCATGGATGGTGACGTTGACAAGGCGCAGATTGTGTGAGGCGAAAAGCGGACGTTCGCCACCGAATTCTTTATTTTCAATAGTTTCCATAATATAATCGATTGGAGGTTGGTATGCTCTGACAAAATTACGGATTTTGCGTCAATCATCGATTACCATTTTAAGGGTTTTTCGCTACCACTTCTACGGATTATATATATTACAAGAGAGGCTGCACCTTCGG
>JAIDTT010000029.1 GCA_029060545.1 Paramuribaculum sp.
GGGGGACACATATTTTTACTGTTTGTGTCCGGGGCGGCGGTAAATTTCGGGTGCGTTTTTGATGGTATGTGGCTGGTGGTGTGATGGATGTGATAGGAAATTTTTTATGCCGCAGATAAAGGGTATGGTATAATGAAGGAGGCTGTGTCGAACTTGACACAGCCTCCGGATATCAGAGGAGCCGCGAGTGGGACTCGAACCCACGACCTTTTCGTTACGAATGAAATGCTCTACCGACTGAGCTATTGCGGCTGGTATGATAGTGCCGATTGTGATTCGGCGCTACAAAGTTACTAATTATTTACGGAAAGTAAGCTATATGTGAATTTGATTTTTGCATCAGCAAGATTCAATCTGCACATTGCAGGCCCCGATACATAGGGGTTGATGCCGGTGATATAGGTGGCGCCGCTTGTGTAATATCCTGAGGAGCTGGTCTCTGTGGTAACATCAACCGGTGTGAGTATGAATGTATAGTCGTCGGCTGTGATGTTTCCTTTCTCAAGAAGATCGAGCAGGAATGATCGCATACCGGTGAATTCGTAGCTCTTTGTCTCCGAATTATAGGCTGCAAGGAAGGAGGTCTTGTCGTCGGTTATCTTGTTGCCGGCGAAGAATGCATCCTTGTCGCGAGCCAAAACGAGCAATACGTTGGCGGGTGGATTGATGTTGTAGCCGTTGGATATCTGCTCTACGGGTATTGACATTGTGAGGGTGTTGATTACCGACATGTCAACATCGCTACGGCGGTATGCGGCTATAATCTGAGGCGCGGGGAAGGTGAGCTTCACATCGTAGGCGGCAGGAGCCACGAGTATTGGCTCACGACGCGAGGCCATGGCATGGAGTTCGTCGCTCACGGTCATCGAGATAATATTATTGGTTATTACCTCGGGAGTGACGGCCATATAAGTCGAAGATGTGTTGATGATGGTGTCGCGAGTTTCGCCGTTGACGGTCTTTTGGCCGTGTTTACGGTAGTAGAAGTTGATACGCGACTGGCTGAAATTGATTACGCGACCTGATCCGAAAGTGTTTTTGATGTAGAGTCCGGGGAAGAACTTGCAGAATGCGTCGGGGGTGGCGAATGTAGAAGGATTCTTCTTATATTCTGTATATACCTTCTGCGCGAATTCAAGCGGCAGCTTTACGGATACGGTACGGTAGGATAGTGCGTTGGCCGAATCGCTGTAAAGTGCGTTGCCTGTATAGATCTGCGAGTTTCGGGTCCAGCAGTTGCTCTCATCATAATATCCCGTGGGGTCGAAATCGCTATAAATGGGGGATGGAAGTTGCTTGGTGAGAGGGTATACTTTCAGACCCATAGGTACGAGTGAGTCGCCGGTAAGTGCGCCGGGCAGGAAGAACATGTAGAGTTTCACGGAGTCGATATCGCTCAGAGCTACGCCTGTAGTATCGATGGACATAGACGACATAAACTGGCTTACGAAGTCGGATGCAAAAGATCCGTATTCTTTGGCTGTGAGCGAGCCGATGAGCTGAGTGGTGGTACGTGACTGTACGGTATTGTTTACTATGGGTTCGCCTGTGAGTTGGAATGAGGAGTCGATGATGATCTTGGTGTCGTCGGTGACGAGCGAGGAGCCAAGAGTAGTGACCGTATCGTCGCAACTGCCGATCATCGCGGTTGTCGCGAGGGCTGCACAGGCTGTAAGAAGCGTTTTCAACGTATTCATAGAAATGCTATATGGGGGGATAGCTTAATTGGGAGGGCTATTCTTGGATGAGGGATTCGTAGAAGGCTTTGTAGGCTACTTTGAATTCTTCGATTTCGGGAGTATAGGCAAGCATAGGCTTGTCGGATGCTTTGGCGTAGTCTAAGATAGGCTGCGGAATATCTGCATCCATTTCGACTATAGCATCGCAATAGTCGATGGCCAATTGATTGAGGGCTACGAAGTCGAGGGAGTCGGGGCCTTCGAAGATCTCGGGGGCGTTGACCGATTGGGAGAGTTTCTCCAAAAAGCGGTCGGCAAAGGGTTGGTCGAAGTCTTCGGAACGGAGCGCGTATATCACCTTGGTCTTGGCAAAAGCCGGATCGTCGGCCATATACTTTTTGATCATCACGGGTATCAGTGCTGTGATCCATCCCATACAATGGATGATGGATGGGTTCCAGCGAAGTTTCTTTACGGTCTCAAGTACACCGCGGGCAAAGAATATGGTGCGCTCGTCGTTGTCGTCGGGGGAACTGACGGTCTCCAGGGTCTTGTCGGGGGAGTAGTGGAAATAATCGTCGTTGTCGATGAAGTATACCTGCATTCTTGAAGGTTGCAGGGTGGCTACCTTAATGATAAGTGGATGATCGGCGTCGTCGATAACGACGTTCATACCTGAAAGGCGTATTACTTCATGAAGCTGATTGCGGCGCTCATTGATGCATCCGTATTTGGGCATGAATGTACGTACTTCATAGCCCCATTCCTGGGTGTGCTGGGGGATTGACCGGCCTACAACCGACATAGGGGTGTCGGGGAGGTAGGGGGATATTTCCTGTGACACATAGAGCACCTTGCTGCGTTCTTTCATTCGCGAATATCTTTGAAAGCTATATGGTTTATTATTAATATGTGACGTCAGACAGGGTGAGGCTTCTCGACTCTACACCTATCAAAACGCAAAGTTACTAAAAATTTTTGATAAAATTATTGTTATGGCGGATGTTAATGGTAAAAATTGCTAAATAGGGAGAGGTAAGCAATTATTTCTTAAATTTGCAGATTATATTATGAACGATATGAAAAGAAGACTGTATTTCCTACTGATGATTTGCGGGTTGCTGCTTACAGCGATGCCCGGTCACGCGCAATTCGGCGGTGGTCCCAAAGTGAAATGGACTATGACGGTAGAACTTCAGCCTGACGGTTATGGAGTGGCCACGCTTAAGGCTGTGCCGGTGAAAGGCTGGCATCTGTATGGCACTGATCTGCCTGACGGCGGCCCGAAGCCGACTACGATCGATTTCGGTGAGAGTGTCGGGGTGGTTGCCGAAGGGGAGTTGATACCCTCGGTAGAGCCTACGAGTGTGGAAGATCCGATGTTTGAAATGACGATCAACTGGTGGGAACGGCCGGTGAGCTTCACCCAGCGCTTTAAGATAACGGACTGCGACAATGCCAAGGTGATGGCTTCGATCACTTTTATGGCGTGCAATGATGTGACCTGTACGCCGCCTTCAACTGTAAAATTAACTCAGAGCTTTAAATAATCTTATATGAATCGTTTGCTCCGCATTATTGTGTGTTGTGCAGTCGCCATTGCGGCTTCAACGGCCTATGGCCAGATTGTGGATCCAGTAGAATGGTCGTGGAAGTTGTCGATGGACAATGCGACTGAGGGTAAAGTGGTATTTACGGCCAAGATCGACAAGGGTTGGCATATTTACTCTACCTACGTGCCTGATGGTGGTCCGCAGGCAACGACTATCACTTTCGGTAATATCGAAGGTGCCCGGCTTGTAGACGGCTTAATAGAGTCGCGCAAACCGGTAGAGAAATTCGACGATATGTTCAGTCTCAATATCGGTACGTGGGATGGTGAGGTGTCGTTCACGCAGAAGTTTGTGCTGACCGACGGTAGCACGGGTTGCAGTATGTCGGGCAGAATTGTGGCGATGGCGTGCAATGATGCTACATGCACTCCGCCTAAGAAAATCCCGTTTGACGTTACCTATAATTATACACCGACATCGTCATCCGATACTATAGCAGAGGAGGGTGACGAAGCAATTGCGCCTCAAAAGATGACCGGGGCGGATGCCGACAATTCGGTATCGGCTGATGCTGAAAAGTGGTGGGCGCCGGTGACGTTTCACGACAGCGAACCTTCGTCGATATGGTACATCCTGCTATGGGGCTTTATAAGCGGCCTGGTGGCTTTGCTGACTCCGTGTGTATGGCCAATGATTCCTCTTACGGTGAGCTTCTTCCTGAAGAAAGGTCAGAATCGCGGACGTGCGATTGCGGATGCCATAATCTACGGTCTGGCTATCGTGGTGATATTCCTGATACTGGGTATAGTGATCACTCTCGCGTTTGGCGCGGGCAAGCTCAATGAACTGGCTACTAACGCTGTGTTTAATATCATCTTCTTCGCATTGCTTGTGGTGTTTGCGATCTCCTTCTTCGGTGCTTTTGAAATAAAGCTGCCGGCAAGCTGGAGCACGAAGATGGATGCCAAGGCGGAGCGTACGACCGGTATTATCAGTATCTTCTTCATGGCATTCACGCTGACGCTGGTGTCGTTTTCATGCACCGGTCCGCTTATCGGCACTCTGCTCGTGGAGACTGCATCGCAGGACAGCCTTCTTGCTCCGATGCTCGGAATGGGTGCTTTTGCTCTGGCGTTGGCAATACCGTTTGCTCTGCTTGCCCTCTTCCCATCGCTTATCAACGGTATGCGTGGCTCCAACTCGTGGCTCGGATCGGTGAAGGTGGTGCTCGGATTTCTTGAACTCATTCTGTCGCTGAAGTTCCTGTCGGTGGTGGATCTGGCTTACGGCTGGGGAATACTTGACCGCGAGATCTTCATAGCTTTGTGGATCGTGCTCTTCGTGATGCTCGGTATGTATCTTGTGGGCAAACTCAAGTTTGCTCACGATGCAGAGCTTACGCACGTGTCGCTTACGCGCTTTTTCCTGGCACTGGCATCGTGGAGCTTCGCGGTATATCTGCTTCCGGGTATGTGGGGCGCTCCGCTGAAGGGTGTGAGTGCATTCCTGCCGCCGCTTGATACTCAGGACTTCAATCTGTATGAGACGCCTCAATACCGCCATTTCGACGATTTCGAGGAGGGTATGGCTTATGCGCAGGAGAATGGTATGCCTGTGCTCATCGACTTCTCCGGCTTCGGTTGTGTCAACTGCCGAAAGATGGAAGGTGCCGTGCTGGACAATGATCGTGTGAAGGGGCTGATTGAAAATAATTATGTGTTCATCACCCTGATGGTGGATGACCGCACTCCGCTCCTGTCGCCGATCACCGTGGAGGAGAACGGCAAGGAGATACAACTCGAGACTATAGGTGAGAAATGGAGCTATCTGCAGCGCTATAAGTTTGAGGCCTCAGTGCAGCCTTACTATGTGCAGCTCAACAATGACGGCCAATCGCTCACTTCCGCTCCATACGGATTTGACGAGAATGTAGATAATTTTATTGACTGGCTTGAATCAGGACTTGCAAAGTATGAAGAATCAAAGTAATGAAGCGCTGCATACGCGTGCGTATAATATAGAAGCGGTAGGGCGTCTGATCGATACGCTCGACCGCCTGAGAGTAGAGTGTCCGTGGGATCGGAAGCAGACTTTCGAATCTCTGCGCCCCAATACGATAGAGGAGGTGTATGAGCTCTGTGAGGCTCTGATCGACAGCGATATGCCAAATGTGAAGAAGGAGCTGGGCGATGTGTTGCTACATGTGCTCTTCTACGCGAAGATAGCGAGCGAGCAGGGTGCGTTTGATATCGGCGATGTGGCCGATGCTCTCAATGCCAAGCTGATATTCCGCCACCCACACGTGTTTGGCACGGTAGATGTGGCGGGCGACGCTCATCAGGTAGAACAGAATTGGGAACAGATAAAGCTTAAGGAGAAGGATGGCAATCGCTCTGTGCTTGCCGGTGTGCCACGCTCTCTGCCTGCTCTGATCAAGGCTTACCGCATGCAGGAGAAGGCTGCCAATGTCGGCTTCGACTGGCCCGATAAAGCCGGTGTGTGGCAAAAGCTGAAGGAGGAAATCGCAGAATTTGAGCGCGAGGCCGAGCAGAAGGATGCCGGGGCGATGGAAGCTGAGTTTGGCGACGTGATGTTCAGTTTGATAAACGTGGCCCGCATCTATGGTATTAATCCGGAAAATGCGCTCGAGCATACCAACCGGAAATTTCTCCGTCGTTTCGGCTATATAGAAAGCCAACTGTCGGCCGAGGGTAAGAAGATCACTGAAGTGGATCTGGAAGAGATGGATCGCTTGTGGAACGAAGCCAAGTCGCAGGAATGAACCGGTATCTGAAATATCTGCTGACTATAGGAACTGTGTGTATGCTTGCCTGCGGTGTATCCAGCCGGAATACCGTAGGTAAGGATTTGCCGACTATGGTGGTAGAATACGTGGGTGCGGACGTGATAGCGGACGATGGGCTGACGCGAATGCAGCTCCGCCTTATAGGCCAACCGCATACGGCTGCAAGGATAGATTCGGTATATATATTCGGCGGTGACGGTGCCGGCATTGCCGCTACGGATATCGACGGTGTGGACTTCGGTCGATGGTTTCAATGGGAGGATGAAGCAGTGATCGATATAGAACTTGATATTCCCGGCACTGTACACGCAGGCGGCGAAACGCTGGTGTTTTACGGTCCGCGGGGTAATGTAAGTTGTAAAACCGCTCCTCGCAAATGATTCTGTGTATTACTGAGAAACCGAGTGTGGCGCGGGATATCGCCGCTATTTTGGGCGCCAACCACCCGCATCAGGGCTTCATAGAAGGCAACGGCTACTGTGTGACCTGGACTTTCGGCCATCTCTGTATGCTTAAGGAACCGGCTGACTACTCGGAGGCGTGGAAACGATGGTCGCTTTCGTCGCTGCCGATGATTCCGCCAAGATTCGGCATCAAACTGATCGGACAACAATCAATCAAAAAGCAGTTTAAGGTTATCGAGGAGCTGGCGGCAAAAGCGACGGAGGTGATCAATTGCGGTGATGCCGGCCAGGAGGGTGAGCTAATCCAGCGATGGGTGATGCAGAAGGCGAAGGTGAAGTGTCCGGTGAAGCGTCTGTGGATTTCATCGCTTACGGATGAGTCGATCCGCGAGGGTTTCAGAAATCTTATGCCGGAGGCGGACTTCGACAATCTGTATATGGCCGGATTGTCGCGCGCGGTAGGTGACTGGCTGCTTGGTATGAATGCCACGCGGCTCTTTTCGCTCAAGTATTCTGTACCGGGCAGAGTGTTGTCGATAGGCAGAGTCCAGACGCCTACACTTGCCATAGTGGTGGACAGGCAGAAGGAGATAGAGAATTTCGTGGCGAAACCGTATTGGGAATTACAGACAAAGTACCGCGACGTGACGTTCAACGGCGTGGATATGCGCTTTGAGACGGTGGAAAAGGCTAACGAAATTTTGGCCACGATCACCGGGAAGCCATTGCGGGTAGACGGTGTGGAGAAAAAGAAAGGAAAGGAAGCTCCTCCGCGCCTATTCGACCTCACATCACTGCAGGTAGAGTGCAACAAACGGTGGGGATGGAGCGCTGATACATCTTTGAAACTGATACAGACGCTTTATGAGAAGAAGGTGACGACCTATCCGCGCGTCGACACTACGTATCTTCCTGACGATATATATCCCAAGGTGCCGGGCATATTGCGCAATATGACGCCATACGCTCCGATCACGGCTCCATTGCTTGCCGGTAAGTTGCCGAAATCCAAGAAGGTATTCGATAATTCGAAGGTGACCGACCACCATGCTATCATTCCTACGGGACAGTCGCCGACTACGCTTTCGGGTGATGAGAAAAAGATGTATCATCTTATTGCACTACGCTTTATAGCTGCTTTTTATCCGGATTGCAAATTTACCGCCACGATGGTGAATGCGTCGGTAGAGGATGTTAAGTTCAGAGTAAACGGAAAGGTGATAGATGAGGCAGGGTGGAAAGCTCTGTATGCCAAAGAGAAGGCGCCGGGTGAAGGCGAGGACACGCTTCCGGCGTTTGAGGCAGGGGAGTCGGGTCCTCACGAGCCGGAGGTAGTGGAAAAGACGACTCAGCCTCCAAAATACTTTACCGAGGGCACTCTGCTTCGCGCTATGGAGACTGCCGGGCGGAATATCGACGATGACGAGCTTCGCGAAGCGATGAAGGAGAACGGCATCGGGCGTCCGTCGACAAGAGCGGCTATTATCGAAATTCTGATAAAGCGTGGCTATATAGTCAGAGAGAAAAAAAGCCTTCGGGCTACTGAAGCCGGTAAAGCGCTGATAGATCTGATAAAGGTAGAACTGGTGAAGAGTCCCCGCCTTACCGGTATATGGGAGAACCGACTACGTATGATAGAGCGCGGCTCATATCAGGCTTCGGAATTTGCGGCGCAGATCAAGCAGATGGTCAATGAGATCGTGCTTGATGTGCTGGCCGACAATCAGTATACGAAGATTTATAGCGAGCAAGTGGAGCCAGAGGCGGCCAAGCCTAAGGCGAAGAAGCGCGGGAAATCGGATAAAGGTGATACGCCGGCCAAACCGCGCAGGAAGTCTATACGTAAATTGGAGGAGATAGTGTGCCCGGCGTGTGGTCAGGGTCACATCATAAAGGGTCGTACGGCGTACGGCTGTTCGCGATACAGGGAGGGGTGTAAGGTGCTTTTGCCTTTCGATAAGTATGATAGCGAACTCACGCCAGCAAAGTTGTATGCAAAAATGAAACCGCTATATGGAAAAGATTGAATATCTGCCGACGGTAGATGAACAAGGCAATGTGACAGGCAAGGCTACGCGTAAGGATTGCCATACAAAGCGATTGTTGCATCCTGTAGTGCATCTCCACGTGATTGATGAGCAAGGTAATATACTGCTTCAGAAGCGTTCGGCATCGAAGTTGATACAGTCCGGCAAATGGGATACTGCTGTCGGAGGGCATGTGGACTATGGCGAGGCAATAGAAGATGCTCTTCGCAGGGAGGCCTCGGAAGAGCTTGGACTGGAGCGGTTTGAAGCACGCAGGATAGAAAGTTATGTGTGGGATTGTCCGGCTGAAAGGGAGCTCGTGAACAGTCACATAGCGGTGGCTCCTGCCGGGTTTGAGCCTCGGGTGGAAGCCGGTGAGGCCGACGAGGTGCGGTACTGGAGCAGGGCTGAGATTGATGAGGCGATTGATGAAGACTTGTTTACCCCCAACTTCATATACGAGTATATCAATTTCTTAAAACCAGCGCTTAAAGATGAATGAGATATTACAATGGGGCGCTGTTGCGGTCATTATCATTATAGCGGCCGTGTGGGCGATTCGCCGTTATCGGAGGAAGCCCGTTGACGACTGTAATGAAGGTTGCGGTGACTGCCCGTTGGTAAATGATTGTAAGACAAGGTCAAAAAAGAGATAGACTATATCGGTGTGATACAGTCTATCGCTTCTATTGTTAAATGCGAGGGGATTATAACGATGGATCGGGGGTGTTGTGAGGATTTCTGATCCAACGTGCTGCAGCGCCCATTTTGGGGACGAGCCGGGTGATTGACGGGCTGAAGCGCGTGAAGAGGATAATCAGCATCATTGTGATGCCAAACAGTATCAGGTAACCGAAACATTCCTTTACGGCAAGCATTACGTTTTGCTGCGTGAAGTAGTCGGAAAACCATGACAGGTCCGCTCCGTCGAGCCGGCTTATATCGGAAGAGGTGAGCATGACATTCTTATTCATCGCCCATGCAAACATACGCTCTACTATGGCTCCGGCGGCAGCTAATCCGACACCGCAACGCACCATGCCGATTATGGCTACGTTCATGAACGTGTGCTGGAAAGGTACGGTGGTACAGATCATATACGTGGCTCCACACTCCATCATTACCTCGGCAACGCCGAATGCAAACAGTGGCAGGTCGAATTGCGCTGCATCTGTGGCGGGGTCAATCAGGAAGTATGAATACATTATATAGAATGTAGTGAGCAAGAAGCAGGTGAAGAAAAACATTTTCATACGCCACTTCCAACGGATTATGGCAAAATACGTCAGTACTGCGCCGGCGCATATTCCATATATTTCGGGGTAGTTGAACCGGACGATGGTGAAATAGTCGTAGCCGGCTACCTTGTTCATGAAAATCGGTTGCAATACATGCGACGACGCTTGCATCACTGCTATTCCCGCAAGTAGGAAAGCGACTTTCCATGCTACCGGATAGTGGAATGCCTTGAGCGACATATATGGATTCTTATGGAAATGAGATTCGAGCAGGGTAATGGTCAGTATGATGATGAAGATCCATGTGGCCATCCATATCTCACGGCTCTCCCACCACTCGTAGTGCTCACCGAAATTGAATATCCACGTAGCGATACAGCAGGTGGCGACCCAAAGGATGTGTCCTATCCAGTCGACACCTTTTAGTGGAATGAACGGTGCGCATCGATGGTCGCGGTTCATCAGGAAATATACAAGTGCGTCGATGATGAGCATAAGCCCGATGATTACGAGATATACATATTTCCAATCGAAGTAGTAGGCTATATAAGCCGTCATCACTCCGGAGAGCTGGATGGATCCGCACACGAGGATATATACCACCGGGAAGAATACTCCATAATTTCGGGTCGGGGATATATTCAACTGTATGGTACTCATACAAGCAAACATACCCATCATCTTGAAGTAGCCGGCAATCAGGCAGACGAGCCACAATATCCATGGTACTGTGCAGTATGGGGCTGCTATCGCGCATATAATCGAACCGATGCTCGATACGAACCACATCTGACGGCTATAAAAGAAGAATTTCCACCTGAACAGTACGGGGAATATCATATTAAGCCCGATCAGAGAGCAATAGCTCGCCATGGTGACATCTTCGCTGATAAACGAAAGTTCGCCTACCATCTGGCTTAGTGCGGCAAGATATACGCCTCCTGTAAGCTGATAGAAGAAGGCAAATGCGATGATGAGCCAAAAGCGCAGCGGTCGGGGCACCCATGGCTTGTATACGAGAAGGCGATTGCTGATCAACGGGTTTGGTCCGTGTCCCATCTCATTCGATTACTTTACATTCGACATTCATACCCGAACGCAGCCGAGCCATATCTTCTGCCGGCGTTTCAGGTACGAAACGAATCTTTACGGGTATACGTTGCTCCACTTTCACAAAGTTGCCTGTGGAATTGTCCTGAGGTATGGGGGAGTACTTGGCACCTGTAGCGTTGGATATGGCTTCGATTATGCCCGTGTACTTTATACCCGGTACGGCATCAACTTCGATGGCCACACTGTCGCCCAATGTCATTCCGGAGGTCTGCGTCTCTTTATAGTTGGCAACGACCCAAGTGTCGGCTGTGTCGACTATTGAGACTAATGTCTGACCGGGCTGTATAAGTTGACCGGGTTGGATGTTTTTACGTGAGGTGTATCCATCGCAAGGAGCGATAACTACTGCATACGACAGATTGAGTTCGGCGAGGCTCACGGCTGCCTGAGCCAATTCGATTACGGCATCATTCTGCCCTACTCGGTGAGTCTGCTGCTGTGCCACAAGGCCTGTAGAGGTTTTCTGACGCGATAGCATATCATATTTGGCTTTCAGTGCGAGATATGTTGTCTCCACCGCATCATACTGCTGTTGGGTGACGGCTTCCTGTTTAAGCAGTGTGGCGTAGCGGTCAAGTTCGCGCTTGGCATTAAGAAGGTGCACCTTTACTTCGGCGAGGGCGGATTCGGTCACAGCTACATCGTTGGTAGAAGTCGATACCGCGGAAGTAGCCACCTCCTTGCCTGAGAGCGCATTCTGAAGATTGGCCTTGGCTTGGGCGAGTTGCAGTCGCAGATCGGAGTCTTCGATTATCACGAGAGTATCGCCTTTGTGAACAGGAGTGTAGTCGTCGAACCGGACCTCTTTCACGAAGCCCTGCACGCGACTATTGACCGGGACAATGCGCTGATATACCTGAGCGTTGTCGGTAAAGGTTGATGAATTGAATCCTATGAATTTACATACTATCCATGCAAAACCAGCAAGTATGATGATGATGACTCCGGCGTTCTGGAGTCGGCGGCGAGTTTTCTGTTTCATAATGTTGAAAGTGTTCCGGCTAAGTAATGAAGTTGATAATAATAGAATCGGGTGGATATGTCGGCATTTACACGGCGTACGCCGGCATCGAGCAGGGCATTTGAGGCATCGAGCATATCAGTGAGCAGAGCTAGTTGATTATCAAAGCGGTTGGAAACCACTGCGTAATTTTCTTCGGCAAGCTGCACATTCTTATTCTCTATTTCCAGGCGCTCTACGGACTGACGGTATAGGGTCAGTGCTTCACTGATGTTGCGGCTAATGGCCGTTTCGGCAGCATCGCGTTCGGTCTGTATCTCAGCGATTTTAAGGTCGTATTTGCGGGTTGATTTGGGCGCTGTGAATAATGAAGATATATTCCATTTTACGTTTACGCCCACAAACCAGGCATTGTAGTTCTTGTTGATCGCCGGCACCTCGAATGTGATCGGTCCGAGCAGATTATCGCCGGCTACAAGTCCGATCTTGGGGATATAATCGGAATGAGCGATCTTACGACCGAGATGAGCCATATCTGCTGATATATCAAATGTTTTCAAAGTAGGGGAGTTGGATGTGGCGGTCTGCATCCAATTGGAATAAGATGATTGAACTGGGAGTGATCCGTCGGCCTCAATGTCGGGAATGATTTCGACTGTCGGCTCCATGCCGAGTAGTGAAATAAGATTGTTGTTGAGTATCCTAATGGCGTTTTCCGTGGCGAGTTTGTCGTAGGATAAGGAGGACAGGCGCAGTTCATATCTGGTAATATCATTTTTCAGTACTATGCCCTCGGAATATTTGAGTTTCATTTCTCCAATCAGCTTCTCCGTCAGGCTTATATTCTCATCATAGACTTTAAGCAGATTGCGCTGTTTGGCGAGTTCAAGGTAATTGCTTACGATAGCCATGCGTACGGAATTTACCGTGATATTCCTGCCGTTGACAGCCATTTCAGTCTCTTTTCCGGCAAGTGAGATACTTGATGTGATCGCACCTCCGGTATATACCGGTTGATATACCTCTACGCCTAATGTGTTGCTGAAATGTGGCAGCTTGTCGCGCATCGGATTGCTGAAATTGCGATCGAGTATTGTACCGTCGCCAAGAAAACTCAGCGTTACGGATGCGTTGATTTGCGGCAGTCGGGAATTCTTCGCTACTGCTTCACCTTGGCTGGCTACAGTAATGCGTGCATCTGAAGCGCTTATATCAGCGTTTTGAGCATCTGCCAGCCGGAACAATTCAGTTATCGACATCTGCTGTGGTTGCTGTCCTTTCGCAGGACTGACGCAACTTATCAGCAGAAGCGCTAACATTTTGATTGTCTTTCTCATTGTTAATGATATTGATTGTAATTATTAATATACTACAAGTGGTTACACTCCGGTACATCTTGTAGTGTACGGAGCGCGATAATCAATCGGTAAGGCGCCAGTCCTTACTGAAGGGTATTCCAGAAATCAGTCGGGTAGCATAGAGAAAAAGGAACTATCATCGTTTTGTCGCAAAACGATAAATACTTATTGGGTAGGTCAATAAACTGATATAATTCAGATTGGCTATAGGGAGTAAAAGACATACGTGACTGACTATCAGCAAGTGCATCCAAGGCACGGCATCGTCAGTTTTCCACTGCAAAGTTACTAAAATTCTCCGATTTATTTATCGGCGTTTAGCCATTTTCGTAGCATCAGTGAATTATTGAGCGTTGCATCTTCCGAGTAAACGATTGCGAGGTATTCCATTGATAACTCGTGGATTATTCGTACCTTTGCGGCAACTATTTCACAATATGATTTCATTTTAATATGGAAGACGATGATAAATTTGACTATCAGGCAGTATTTGAAAATCGGCGAGCACTTCGTAAACAATCATTAGATGAAGGCTGGTTTGACGAATTTAAGCGTTATGAACGTGCTGAACAAGAATTTTTAGATGAAATGCAAGAGCAAAGAGATATTGCAAACGAAATAGCAGAGCGGATTGAGAATGACGATAGCCGTTATGATTAATTGAATAAGCGTCTTTTCGCAACCGTCATAAGGTCCATAACTTCGCTGAAACTTCTCGTGCCAGTGAGAGCAGAGGGGAGCTTGCTCCACCTATGCCGAACGCAGCCGAGATTGGTTGTAGACAACAAATCAGCAAGTTATGGACTTCTATTTTTCCGACCTTAATTTCAACTCCGTGGTCTAATGGACATTTTGACTGATGTCTTTTCAGCATAGTGGGCTTTACCGTACTTTCGCAGTGCGTTAAAGCCCATTTTCTAGGCAGAACATTTCATCAGAAGAAAAATGAGGGGAATTTATGGTAAAAATGTCATTGTACGCTTTTCGTGCGGGGATTCCCGCCAATGCACGATGCACAATTCACGATGCA
>JAIDTT010000003.1 GCA_029060545.1 Paramuribaculum sp.
CTTTCGTATGCTCCCATCGACCTCAGCCTCAGCGCCTACCATCTAACCCGTTCTGACGCACAGCACCGGGGATTATTTGATTGGTGATGTGCGATTGAGTATTAGGGCTTTGAGGGTGTTCGGAGCTAGGCGCTACGCGCTGTAGGCTCCGATCCTGGCTGACGCAACGGCACCGCTTGATTTTGAGGGGGACGGAGGCGGGCGCTACGGGCGGAAGATTTGAAAATCTTCCCTACAAGCCTCCGATCCCGGGCTGACGCAATGCGTCGGTTGGATTTTTGGTTTGTGGGGACAAAGTTAAGGCCGGTTTTGGCCGGCCTAACACATATTTTTAAAAAAAATTTTTTTTCGGGGGATCAGAAGCTGATGCGGAAGGATCAGAGGCGGGTGGCGGCGGCGAAGAGGAGCCGGTAGCGTAAGGGGATGTGGCGGAGCTGCATGATGCGGCTGTTGACTTCGGGGAAGGTGCGCTGCCACTGGTGCAGGCGACGCGGACGGTGGCGCAGCAGTTTTACTTTCGCTAAAAACTTGAGCTGTAGCAGAAAGGGTGCGTATTCTTTTGCTAAACCATGGGTTGTGAACCACTCGTCGAGCCTCTTGGCCAGTGCTATGTGGTCGCGCAATATTTGCTCGGTATCTGCCGATGAGAGTGTGGTGACGCCCACGCGCCGGATATAGCGGTAGAGTGGTCGGCCGACGATGGCTGTGGTCGGCTTGCGTGCCAGCACGCGCGCCACCACTCCGAGATCTTCCCAGCGGTCGATACCCGGAAAGGGCATTGCATCGCTGGCGATGACAAGGCTACGGCGTATCAGCTTGTTGGGTAAGCCGAAATGCACTGTGTCGATGGGCATGTCGTTGAGGTCGAGGGAACTGACCGCAGCGATATGCTGCTTGCGGTGACCATTAGGACGGCGGATGTCGTAGAGGAGAGGAACGGCTATAAGGTCGGCTCCTGTGCGTGATGCCGTCTCTGCAATGGTATCCAATGCTCCGGGTTCAAGGGTGTCGTCGGCATCGCAGCGCATCAGGTATTCGCCACGGGCTTCGCGGAAGGCTATGGCTGTGGCCTCGGCTGTACCGACGCCGACGGGAAGAGTGATGAGACGGCAAGCGTCGGGACGCGCTTTAATAAATTCTTCTACAAGCCGGGCGCCGCTGTCGGTGCTGCCGTCGTCGATAAAAAGGAACTCCCTTCCTGGGCCTGCGTTTTCGCCGAGCGACTGAAGTGTCTCGGGGAGTGTGGCCCGGGCGTTGCGGAATATCACCGCGACACTTATGAGGGGAGCGGATTGTGGCATATCAGCGTAGGTTGGCGAGTGCGTCGGTGATGATTTCACTTACTGTGGGGTGCGAGCGGACGGCTCCTACCATCTGAACGGTATCGGCTCCGAGGCTCATGGCTGTGGCAACCTCCTGAACGAGCATCGATACATCGGCTCCGAAACCATGACAGCCGATGATACGGCGCGTGTCGGCGTCGACGGTGATACGAAGCATTCCATCGGTGGCGCCATCGGCCACGGATTTGCCGTTGGCGCGATAGAAGGCGGTGCCTGTGAGCACATTTATGCCGTTGGCGCGTGCGGCGTCCGCTGTAAGTCCCACCATAGCACATTCGGGAATGGTGAACGCTACGGCCGGAATGATATCGAGCGATTGGTCGATCCCCAGCGCTCTGCGCCCCTGAGCAGCGGCTGCATGAGCAAGCAGGCAAAGTCCGTTGACATCGCCAACGGCATATACGCCGTCGGCGGAGGTGGCCATATTGGCGGGATTGACTTTGATGAATCCGCGCTCCAGCTCTACGCCTATCGCCTCTATGCCGGCAGGCACTACGGGTCGGCGGCCGACGGCCATAAGCACGCAGTCGGCTTCGACGGCAGCCGGCTTGCCCTTGGCAGTGTAGCTCACGGTCAATCCGGGGGCGATGCGCTCCACGCGGGCACCGACGGCAAAGTTGACACCACGGCGCTTGAGCAGCATACGCAGGCGCTTGGCCACGTCGGCATCCATGCCGGGGAGAATCTCGGGCGCCATCTCGATTACGGTTATGGCCACGCCGAAGGAATTGAATATCGATGCGAACTCCATGCCGATCACACCTCCGCCGATTATGGTAAGTGATTGAGGAAGATGATCTATCGAGAGCAGATCGGTCGAGGTCATGGCCAGTTCGGCACCCTCGATCGGAGGCACTGCCGGACGCGATCCGGTAGCAATGATGATTTTCGGAGCGGAGAACCGGTGTCCGTCGGCCTCAACTTCGTGAGGCCCGACAAATACGGCTTCACCCTTCACCACTTCAACCTTGGCCAGAAGTGTGGCGATACCTTCGCGGAGTTGATCCACCACGGCATCCTTTCGCGCCATCGCCTTGGCGAAGTGGAGTGTGGGGGCTCCGCACTCCACCCCGGCCTCCATAGCCGAGCGGCACTCTTCGAGCACCATGGCAGTGTGGCGGAGGGCTTTGGTGGGTATACATCCGCAATTGAGACAGGTGCCGCCAAGATGCGACTTCTCTATGAGAAGCACGCTTTGGCCGCAGAGCGCGGCCAAAGCGGCTGTGTCGTAGCCGCCGGGACCGGCGCCTATTATTATAAGGTCATGCGTCGGCATCGGCTATGAGATCGGAATAAGTGACTTTGGGTGTGAGGGCTGCCTGAGTGTCGTCGGGACGCCGCACGGGAGTGGTATGCGGAGCGGCTTTCACCATATCGGGATCGGATGCAGCCTCATCGGCGATGGTGCACATCGTGTCGATGAACTGGTCGAGCGTCTCCTTGCTCTCCGTCTCGGTAGGCTCGATCATGAGCGATTCGTGGAAGAGCAGGGGGAAGTAGATGGTGGGTGCGTGGTAGCCGTAGTCGAGCAGGCGCTTGGCTATATTGAGGGTGGTGACGCCGGTCGACTTATCGGCCAGACCATCGAACACGAATTCGTGCTTGCATACGCCCTCTATCGGCAGCAGATACTTGTCTTTGAGCGACTCCTTGATATAATTGGCATTGAGAGTAGCCAGCGAGCCGGCTTCCATCAGCCCGGAGGCTCCGAGGGTGAGGATGTAGGCGAGAGCCTTGAGCTGCACGGCGAAGTTGCCGAGAGTGGCGGATACGCTGCCGAGAGCGGTGTCGGTATCGGTGAGGGAGAATGTGCCGTCGGCGTTGCGTACCACGCGCGGATTGGGGAGGAACTGTTCGAGTCCCTTGCGCACGCCTACGGGCCCGGAGCCGGGACCACCGCCTCCGTGGGGAGTGGAGAATGTCTTATGGAGATTGATGTGCATAACATCGAATCCCATATCGCCCGGACGAGCCACGCCGAGGAGGGGATTGAGGTTGGCGCCGTCGTAGTACATCAGTGCTCCGGCCTCATGGACTGCCTTGGCTATTTCGGGTATGTCGGTCTCGAAGATACCGAGGGTGTTGGGGTTGGTCATCATCACGGCGGCCACCTCATCGTTGAGCAAGGGGCGCAGAGCCTCCACATCGAGAGTGCCGTCGGGGCGGCTCTTCACTTCCACAACTTTCAGGCCGGCGACGGCAGCTGAAGCAGGGTTGGTGCCGTGGGCTGAGTCGGGCACGATGACAACTCGGCGCTTATCATCGCCACGGCTCTGATGATAGGCACGGATCACCATCAGACCGGTAAGCTCTCCATGGGCGCCGGCAAAGGGATTGAGAGTAAATTCACTCATGCCGCCTATCTCTGCCAATGCCCGGCAGAGGGTGTAGTAGGCTTCGAGAGAACCTTGAGAGGCATAGTCGGGCTGCAAAGGATGTACGGCGGTGAATCCCTCGAGGGCTGCTACTTCCTCATTGATCTTCGGATTGTACTTCATAGTACAGGAGCCCAGCGGGTAGAATCCGGAGTCGACGCCGAAGTTGTTGGCGCTCATATTGTGATAGTGGCGCACCAATGTGGGCTCGTCGACCCGGGGAAGGGCGGGCGTCTTGGTGCGGAGCAGGTTATCCGGCAGCGGAGCGTAGTCGCCTTTGACACCTGTATCGGGGAGCGAGCATCCTCGACGGCCCTCCTTCGAGAGCTCGAATATCAGTCGGCCGTAGTATGTACTGTTCATTTCGGTAAGCGGTTTACGAGTTCGACAAAGGTATCCATCTGAGCCGATGTGTTGAGTTCGGTCACGGCGATGAGTATAGCATCGTCGGCCACTTTCACGCCGGGGAGCAGACCCATGGCCACGCCTTGGGCGATCAGTTCGTCGACGGGGAAGTCGGTATGCATCAGGAATTCATTGCAGAATGGTTGCGCCGGATAGGCGAGCTTCATACGACCGGTGGCTTCGAGGCGGGAGGCCAGTTCGTGTGCTCCGGCATAACTCTTACCGCACACTTCGCGTAGCCCTTCGGGACCGAGGACGGAGAGATATATGGCGGTATGGAGAGCCATCAGTCCCTGATTGGAGCAGATATTGGATGTGGCCTTGTCGCGGCGGATATGCTGTTCGCGAGCCTGAAGGGTGAGTACGAAAGTGCGTCGTCCGTCGGCATCGGTGGTGGCGCCCACGATGCGGCCGGGCAGCTTGCGTATCAGCGCTTTGGTGGTGCATATATAGCCGAGGTAAGGGCCGCCGCTGCTCAGAGGCATACCGAGCGACTGGGCGTCGCCTACGGCAATATCGGCACCCCACTCGCCGGGAGAGCGCAGCATAGCAAGGTCGGAAGGTATGGCATTGACGATCAGTAGAGCCTTGGCCTTGTGGCACATTTCGGCCACGTCGGTCCAGTCCTCCACGATACCGTAGAAATTGGGCTCTGCGAGCACTACGCCTGCCACATCGCCATCGGCGAGCATCTTTTCGAGGTCGGACAGGGAGGTGACGCCCTCGCAGGCGGGAATGGTGTCGATGCGGACGCCATGATAGCGGGCATAGGTATCGACTACTTTTCTGACGGCGGGATTGAGCGTGGCAGATACGAGCACTCGATTGCGCTTGCGCGCAGCTGCTACGGCCATCATCACGGCTTCGGCTGTGGCTGTGGCGCCGTCGTACATCGATGCGTTGCTCACATCCATCCCGGTAAGTTCGGCCATCATCGACTGATACTCAAAGATGTATTGCAGTGTGCCCTGCGATATCTCGGGTTGGTAGGGGGTGTAGGCGGTGAGAAATTCAGATCGGCCGGTGATGTGTGAGATCACGGCAGGAGTGTAGTGATTGTAGTAGCCGGCTCCGGCGAAGCAGGTCAGCTGCTTGTTGGCCGAAGCGAGGTGCTTGAAGTATTCGCGTATCTCCGGTTCGCTTTTCGGCTCGGGGAGACAGTAGTCCTTGGTCATACGCAACTCCTCCGGCACGTCGGCATATAGGTCGGCAAGCGAACCGACGCCGCATCGGCGCAGCATTTCAGCCACATCCTCGGGGGTATGCGGAAAATAATGGTGAGGCATGGCAGCGGGCTTATTCGGCAATCATTTTATCATAAGCCTCTTTGTCCATCAACTGTTCGAGCGATGCGGGATCGGTGATCTCGACCTTGATGATCCAGTTGGCCATGGGGTCTTCGTTGACGAGGCGGGGATTCTCCTCAAGCGCTTCGTTGACTTCGAGTACTATACCGGTCACCGGGGAGATGAGGTCGGAGGCAGCTTTCACGCTTTCGACGGCGCCGAATTCCTCTCCGGCGGTCACTTCGTCGCCCTCCTCGGGCATATCTACATAGACTACGTTGCCTAACTGATGCTGTGCGTAGTCGGTGATACCTACGAATGCGATGTTGCCCTCAACGTTGGCGTACTCATGTGTGGCGGAATAATACAGTTTGCTCATAATGATTCGGTTTATAGTGTTGATATTATTATTTCTTGTAACTCTTGTTGTAGAACTTTCGCGATGTGACGGTGGCCGGCCACACCTTGTTGCGGATGCGCACCATCACGCGGGTGTCCTTGGCTGTAAGTTCGGTGGCTATCAGCGCAGCAGCGATACTCTCGTCGAGGGATATGCCACGGTAGCCGGTGGTGACAACGCCGATGACGTTGCCCTCGGTGTCGGTCACTTCGTAGCCGTGGCGCGGAATGGCGCGACCTTCCATGCGCAGGCCTACGAGCTTGCGTGCCGGGCCGGCGGCCTTCTGGTCGACGATGGCCTGACGGCCGATAAAGTCGGACTTGTCGGTCTTGACAAACATACTCAGGCAAGCCTCTACGGGTGTGATATCATCGGTGAGCTCATTGCCGTAGAGCGGCAGGCCGACTTCGAAGCGGAGAGTGTCGCGGCATCCGAGACCGCATGGCTTAACTCGGCCGGATTCCATGAGAGCGTCCCAATAGGAGGCGATGGCGTCGGCCGGGCCGTAGATCTCGAATCCGTCCTCACCGGTATAGCCGGTGCGGCTCACGAGGATATGGCGGCCGTCGAGCAGTTCCTCACGGAAGGTGTAGAATTTCAGATCGGCTACGTTGATGCCGAGCACTTCGCTCATCACAGTCTCGCTTTCGGGCCCCTGGAGGGCAATCTCGGCGAGTTGGTCGGAAAGATTGTCGATCTCCACATCGAAGCCATCGGCGTGGCTTTCGATCCACGCCACATCCTTGGCAATATTGGAGGCGTTGATGACCAGAAGGAAGGAATCGGCGGCGCGCTTGTAGACGAGCAGGTCGTCGACCACTCCGCCGGAGCCGTTGAGCATCATGCCGTAGAATACCTGGCCTATGGGGGCGCCGGTGATGTCGTTGCTGAAAATATAGTTGACAAAGGCTTCAGCAGCGGGGCCGGAGACGTTGACTTCGCCCATGTGGCTTACGTCGAATACGCCGCAGGCGGTGCGCACGGCTTTGTGCTCTTCTTCGATCGAGCTGTACTGGATGGGCATATCGAAGCCTGCGAAGGGGCTCATCAATGCTCCTGCGGCCACGTGGCGGCTATGGAGGGGTGTGGTTTTTAGTTCGGGCATAATCAAGGTATTATAAGGTTGATAAAATCGTTGGTCTGCAATCCGCGTATCACCCGGGCCGTGTCTACTCCTTCGAGAGCCGAGCCGATGGAGTCGCGGGAGTAATCCACTCCGGAAAGAGGGCGGAGTAGCATTGAGTCCATATCGGCGAGAAGGAAGAAGTCGCCGCCCAGATTGACGTATTCGATGCGGTTATCGGCATCTATATTGAGCTGAATATGAAATTGTCCGGCACCATCGATATGGCTTCGTCGCTCTACTGACGGACGCTGACTGCGCCGGCCGAAGATCCGGCTGTCGGAGTAGTATGAGCGGGCTATGCGCCCGATCTCCTCTACGTCGGCTTCGCCAAGAAGCAGCGGCGGTTCCTTGCAGAGTGTCCGCTTCATATAGGACAGGAAGTGCGGTATGGTGATGTCGGTATGTCGGCGGAGTGTGGTGATACGGGAGGGTACGGAAGCCACGCCGTTGGCCCGGAGTTTTGCACGGGAGGGGGTGATGGCGCGTGCCATGTGAGTCATATTTGTGTCGATGAGCATAGTGCCGTGGACAATAGCTGCCCGGGGTGTATGGTAGAATGCATTGCCTGACACTTTCATTCCCTCCACTTCGATGTCATTACGTCCCGAGGCTGTGGCATCCAGCCCGAGGCCACGCAGCGCTTCGGCTACCATGGAGGTATAGCGGGAGAATGTGTCGGCCACAGGTGTGGAGGTATGCGTGATATAGCTCATCATCACATTATCCATATCGGCATACACGCAGCCTCCTCCGCTTTTGCGGCGGTAGAAGCGGATGCCGTGGGAGCGACAATATTCCATGTCGACTTCGGCATAAGCGTCTTGATTGCGCCCGAAGATGACTGTAGGCTCCACCTGCCACATGAAGAAGCAATCGGAGCTGATGGAGCTTCCATCGGCCAAGGTACCTGCGGCGAGATACTCTTCCATAGCAAGATAGAAGGGCAACTCGCGCACTTGGGAGGCGTATGGCAATTCGACGTATCTCATGGTATTGGCAAAGGTAACTAACTAAATAGAATATTAAAGAAAAAAATCGCAGAATATTTTGCTATGTTTAGAAAGCAATTTGCTAAATTCGCATCAAAATAATTACAACCACGCTTTCCCACACATTAATAATATGGTATACAAATTTCGCTTAGTATCTGACGAAGTCGATAATTTCCGCCGCGAAATAGATATCGACGCCGATGCCAACTTCCTCACTCTGCGCAACGCTATCTGCGAGTCGGTAGGCTACGACAAATCGCAGATGAACTCTTTCTTTATCTGCGACGACGGATGGGAGAAAGGTAAGGAAATCACTCTTGAAGATATGGGCTCCGATACCTCGGAGGACGTATATCTGATGGACGACACCATTATCTCCGACTTTATCGAGGATGAAGGTCAGCGTATGATATTCGTGTTCGACTATCTTACGGACCGCAGTTTCTTCATGGAGCTCAAGAAGGCTGAGCCGGGTCGCACGCTTCAGGATCCGGTATGCTCTCTGGCTATGGGCAAGGCTCCCGAGCAGTTTGTCGATCTCGACGAATTTGAGGCGAAGATCGATACCAAGTCCGTGGCTACGCCTGATATCGACGAGGACTTCTACGGCTCCGAGGAGTTTAACGCCGACGAATTCGATGCCGAGGGCTTCGACGAGATGAGCTTCGACGACTGATGGGCCGACTGCTGGCCATCGATTACGGACGCCGCCGTTGCGGGCTCGCTGTCACGGATCCGCTCAGGATTGTGGCTACAGCGCTCGAAACCGTGGCTACTCCCACGCTCATCGATTATCTCAAACGATACACGGCGGAGAATTCCGTCGACTATATTATAATAGGAAAGCCGACCGATATGGCAGGGCGACCGTCGGACTCGATGCGGTATATCGAGCCGGCAGTAGGGCGTATCCGCAAGGAACTCCCCGGTATGCCGATCTACTTCTTCGACGAACGCTTCACGTCGACGATAGCACACCGCTCGATGATCGACAGCGGTATGACGCGCTCGCAGCGCCGCAACCGCGAGGCTGTGGATCGCATGGCCGCCACCATAATACTCAACGACTTTCTGCAAAGCAAATTTTACCAGACACTCCAATGAATCTTCCCATCTATCTCTACGGCAACCAGGTGCTGCGCAAACAGGCCGAATCTCTCACTCCCGAATACCCCGAACTCAAGCAGCTCGTGGCCGATATGTATCAGACAATGTACAATAGTGAAGGTGTGGGGCTTGCTGCCCCGCAGATTGGTCGCTCGATTCGCCTTGTGGTGATCGATGCCTCACCGGTGGCCGACAGCTTTCCGGAATGTGCGGGACGGAAGCTTACGCTCATCAATCCGGAGATAGAGATTCTCGACGGTGATATGATTACTCGCTCGGAGGGATGTCTGAGTCTGCCCGGAATGTCGGAGAATGTACCGCGTGTGGAGCATATCCGCCTGTCGTGGGTCGACGAGGATTTTAATCCCCACACTGAAGAGATATCGGGATATCTGGCGCGCATCGTGCAGCACGAGTGCGATCACCTCGAAGGGAAATTGTATATCGACCATGCTTCGCCGATACGCAAGCAGCTTATGAAAGGCAAGCTCGCCAAAATCCTTCAGGGTCGCATCGCCTGCGACTATCCTGCCCGCTATCCCCGCCGCTAATGCTATAGGAATATCCCGAGGAAAGCCGGAAGAAGAGTTATATCACCTTCTTTTCGAATGTCTTTGGTGTAGATAAGGTAGTTGCGTAGGATTCGGTCGGAGAATTTGGCTTTGAATGCATCAAGCGAAGCGTGGGTTTTGTAGCCCGAGGATTTGACTTCTACGGGACATATTTTATTACCTTCGGTAAGGAGGAAGTCGATCTCGTAATTGTGTTTGCCGCTTTCGGTAGGCCATGTGTAATAGTAGAGTTGGTGACCGTTTGCGGTTAACATTTGTGCAACGATATTCTCATACACATATCCAAGGTCGGCCGACAGTTTGTCAGACAATAGCTTTTGGTAGATTATATTATCTGAGACACTATGATCCCAAAAGGCTAGCGTGATGAATAGGCCGGTATCTCCTACATACATTTTATATCGTTTATAATCAGCATGTAGAGCGAGCCCGACGTTGGGATCGTTGGCGTGATGTGAGATATTCACCGTGAGGCTATCTTCCAAATCCTTAAGTAACTCAGCTGTTTTATCTTCTTCGATGCTATATCCTATTATACTCCGGGCTTGGAATCGGGAGGCGCTTGTCGTAAGTTGCGCCGGAATGTACTTGAAGAGACGGGCAGCTTTACCTGTCGGATCAATTTTTTCGAAATCGTCGAGATACAATTCGATTATCTCGCGCTTTTTTGTGTCAACCTCTACGAGATTATTGTTGCCGAGATATGTTTCAACGGCTTGAGGCATACCGCCCACAAGCATATATAACCGGAATTTGCGGAGCAGGTCGCGAGTTACGGCATCACCGAATGGCTTGCGAGTCTCGAACATCTGCTTCATCAGAGGTATTGCGCCGACATTGCCTAAGGCCCATTCAAATTCCTCATAATCCATAGGGTACATGGTGAAGCGCGTCTCCTCACTCGGAATTACTATTCCTGTGGTGTTCTTCTTGATAGAAAGCAACGAACCGGTTTCGATATAATCATACCGATGATCCTTGACAAGATATTTGATGGCTTGTCTGACTTTTGGACATTTTTGAATCTCGTCGAAGATAATTACTGATTTGCGTTCTTTTAGACGGACTCCGTAGATAAATTGGAGTTGCATGAAGAAGTAATCCCGGTTCGAAATGTTTTCGACTGCTTCCCATAAGGCTGCCGGGGCATCAGCAAAATCAACTATGATATAACTTTCATATTCGTTTCGGGCAAACTCCTCGGCTATGGTTGATTTGCCTACACGCCGCGCTCCTTTTATAAGCAGGGCGGTGGAGCCGTCGCGCGACTCTTTCCAGTCCAGCATTTTGGAGTATATCTTGCGCTTGAATACTTTCATTGTTTGAGACTATGGCAATGTATGCAAAATTAATTAATTAGCGGCGTTTCTCAAAATTTATTTTGCATATTTCCTCCAAAATCTCACTTTTTATACTGACCGCCACATCCAAAATCTCATTTTTTAGGTGCAACGCAAGATAATAATATCTGATAAAGATTAGAGGGCGGATTGGATGATGGTTTGGGATTGGGCGGCGAGCTCTTTGAGATCGTGGCCTTTGCCTTCTTCGGGGAGGAGCGGCTTGTGGATAGTGAGGATGATATGTCCCCATTTGGGCAGACGCTTTGTGCGCGGCAGTATGTCGAAGGATCCGTCGATGGTGATGGGCACTACCGGGAGATTGAATTCATCGGCCAGCAGGAAAGCACCGCGCTTGAATGCTCGCATCTTGCCGGTGTAGGTACGCGCCCCCTCGGGGAATACAACTATCGACAGGCCGCGCGAAAGCACTTTCTCGGCATGTACCATTGTGGAGCGTGTGGCTGCGGGCGACGAGTTGTCGACGTAGATGTGCTTGGCTATCTTGCAGGTGTAGCCTACAAACGGGATGGAGCGCAGACCGCGCTTCATCATCCAGCGGAAATTGTGGTTGAGATAGCCGTAGATGCTGAATATGTCGTAGGCACCCTGATGATTGGCTACGAATACGTAGCTCTTACCGGGGGTGATATTCTCGCGTCCGCGCACAGTGACTTTTACGAATGTGAGCAGGCAGAAGGCGCGGGCCCATATCTTGGCAGGGTAGTAGCCCCACCAATATCCGCCTCCGAGCATACAGCCCGAGAGAGTCACGATTACGGCCAACAGTGTGAGTACCACCATCAGCGGTATCATAATCAAGAATTGGTATACGCGGTAAAGAACAAGCATAGTGGTGTCGGGAAAAGAATGATATGCAAATTTAGACAATAATAGCTGATAGTAGCAAAAAAATCCTTATCTTTGCATGCAATAAATTTCAACCACTCGTTATGTCGTTTATTGCAGATAAAGTTAAGATGGACGGTCTTACGTTTGACGACGTACTTCTGATACCGGCCTACTCGGATGTCCTCCCGAGAAACGTAAAGTTACAAACCAAATTTTCACGCAACATCACCCTTCAGGTGCCGATAGTATCGGCGGCCATGGATACCGTTACCGAAGCGGCAATGGCTATCGCTATAGCTCGCGAGGGTGGTATTGGTGTGATACACAAGAATATGAGTATCGCCGAGCAGGCGCGTCAGGTGCATGCGGTGAAACGCGCCGAAAACGGCATGATCTACGATCCCGTCACTATACGCCGCGGCTCCACGGTGGCCGACGCTCTGCGTATGATGGAGGAATACCACATAGGCGGTATTCCTGTGGTCGATGACGAGCGTCGCCTTGTGGGTATCGTCACCAACCGCGATCTGCGCTTCGAGCGCGATCCCCAGCGTCTCATCGACGAAGTGATGACCTCCGAAGGTCTCGTCACCACTACTCAGTCGACCGATCTCGAGGAGGCTGCCGAGATACTCCAGCGTCATAAGATCGAAAAACTTCCTGTAGTCACATCCGACGGTCGCCTCGTGGGTCTGGTCACATATAAGGATATTACCAAAGCCAAGGATAAACCCAATGCCTGCAAGGACTCCCGCGGACGTCTGCGCGTGGCAGCCGGTATCGGAGTCACTACCGACTCGATGGAGCGCGCCGCCGCTCTCGTGGAAGCCGGAGTAGACGCTATTGTGATCGATACCGCCCACGGCCATACCAAAGGTGTGGTGGAAGTGCTCAAGTCCGTCAAAGCCGCATTCCCGCAGATAGATGTTGTGGTAGGCAATATCGCTACAGGCGAAGCTGCCCGATATCTTGTGGAGAATGGTGCCGACGGCGTGAAGGTGGGTATCGGTCCCGGCTCGATCTGCACCACACGTATCATTGCCGGTGTGGGCGTGCCTCAGCTCACAGCTGTCTACGACGTAGCCAAGGCGCTTGCCGGCACGGATGTGCCTCTCATTGCCGACGGCGGCATCCGCTACTCCGGCGATATTGTGAAGGCTCTCGCCGCCGGTGCTTATAGTGTAATGCTCGGTGGTATGCTTGCCGGTGTGGAGGAATCGCCCGGCGATACTATCATCTACAACGGCCGTAAGTACAAGTCGTATCGTGGTATGGGTTCGCTCGAAGCAATGGAGAAAGGATCGAAGGACCGTTACTTCCAGGCTTCGGAGACCGATGTGAAGAAGCTCGTGCCCGAAGGTATCGCCGCCCGTGTGCCTTACAAGGGCAATCTCTACGAAGTGGTATATCAGATGCTCGGCGGTCTGCGCTCAGGTATGGGATATTGCGGCGCCGCCGACATAGAGCAGCTCCACAATGCCAAATTCACCCGTATCACCAACGCCGGTGTGGCCGAGAGTCATCCCCACGATGTAGCGATCACGAGCGAAGCACCCAACTACAGCAGTTCCAATCGATAATAGTCGTATAACATTCAAAATATTCTACGAAGGGCGGTAATAAATTTTGCCTCCCTTCGTTTTATCATTATGAAACGCATTGTACTATCCGTAGCCTCCGTGGTATTTATGGCGGGCGCACTCTCTCTTCAGGCCCGCGACAACAATGATGTGGTAATGACCGTGGGCGGTGAGCCTGTGAGGGTCGGCGAATTCGAATATCTATATAAGAAGAATCAGTCGCAGCGTACCTCCGAAATGTCGGTCGACGAATACGCGAATCTCTTTGCTGATTTCAAGCGCAAGGTGCTCGAAGCGAAAGCGTGCGGTTTCGATACGATATCGAGCCACCGCTCCGAAATGGAACGCTATTCGCGAGAACTCGCTCTGCCATATCTATGGGACAAGGAACTTGCCGACTCCCTGATGCGCGTGGCTTACGACCATGTGAAGGAGAATGTGGAGGTGAGCCACATCATGCTGAGCGTAAATGCCAACGGTAGTCCGGAACGATGCGCTTTCCTGGCCGACAGTCTTAAGAATGTGGCATCTGCGGGTGCCGACTTCGCCGATCTTGCCGAACGGTTCTCGGTGCAACCAGGCGACGGTTATCTCGGATTTCTCTCTGCCGGTACGGTGCCTTATAGTTTCGAGTCCGCTGCATTCGATACTCCGGCCGGAGGATGCACGGTAGCCGTTACCCCTTATGGGTACCATGTGATAAAGGTGCACAGCCGTCGCCCTGATCCCGGCAATGTGAAGGTGCGTCACCTTCTGCGCCTTACCCGTGGCCTCGACGAAGAGCAGACTGTCGCCGTAAAGAAGCAGATAGATTCGCTATATGCTGTGGCCGTGGCCTCGCCGGCCGACTTTGCAGCCCTCGCCGATGCCTATACCGACGATCCTTCCGGCAAGAACAATGGCGGCGATCTCGACTGGTTCGGGTCGGGCAAGATGGTAGCACCCTTCGAGCGGGCATCGTTCGCCCTCGCCGACGGTCAGATCTCCGAACCGGTGCTGACTCCCTACGGCTACCACATAATTCTGCGTGAGGGTTGGCGCCCCACTCCTACGTTTGAGGAGATGCGCCCCGAACTTGAGAAGATGATCCGATCTGATGAGCGCCAGAACGCCGTGCGCTTGCGCGCTATCGAGAAGATGCGCGGGCCGGCCGGGGTGAAGCTCGACAAGAAGGCTGACAAGCAGCTTAAGAAACTCTTTAAGAAAGCCGACGGCATGGATGCCGCTCTATCGCAGCAACTTCGGGCTGATGATGCTCCTCTGGCTACGGTAGATGGTACTCCCATAGCAGTGAAGGATGTAGCCTCCGCCATACATATAGCCGAGGTCAAGGGCGCCGATAATGCGTACAGAATATTCAGTAACACCCTCAACGATATAATCAACGCGCGTGTGAGCGACTGGATGCTGGCCACGCTCGGCGACCGCGAGCCCGAGTATGCCCATCTTCGCAACGAGTATGTGGACGGTATGCTGCTCTATGAGCTCTGTCAGCAGAAGATCTGGGGTAAGCCGCAGTCCGATCCCGAAGGGCTGGATGCCTTCTTCAAGGCTAATGCCGACCGCTACAAGTGGGATCGTCCGCACTATCGTGGCATGGTGGTGCTCGCCGTGAGCGATTCCATAGCCGATGCGGCAGTGGCATATCTCTCCGAATTGCCCGACACACTGACCACTGCAGCTTACTCTACGGAGCTCCGTAAAAAGTTTGTCAACGATGCAAAGATCGAGCGTGTGCTCGCCGCGCAGGGCGACAACGCCGTGATCGAATACATCGCTTTCGGCGGTGCGGCACCCGATAAGCCCGGAAGCCGCTGGGTGGCATTTCGCGCATTCCGCGGTGAGGTGATCGATGCCCCTACCTGTGCGGCCGATGTGCGTTCGCGTGTGAGTGTCGACTATCAGGAGTATCTCGAAAAGGAGTTTAGCGACTATCTGAGAGAGAAGTATCCGGTGGAAATCAACTACGATGTATTGCACTCGCTCTAAATTTTCACATATATTAAATGGGGGCTTTGCTAAAATTTCGTATTTTTGTACGATTAAATCATTCAGTATCCTCCAATCAAGTGAAACCAATCAGATTAACTCTCGTCGCCCTCTATGCTGCCGTGGCCTTCGTGGCTGTAGCTCAGTCGAATATCGCAGAAGAGATAGCATGGGTGGTGGGCGACCAGCCGATTTGGAAATCGGAAATCGAAGAGCAGTACAACAATATGCAGTATGAGCGCACATCGCTCTCCGGCGATCCTTATTGCGTAATACCCGAGCAGCTCGCTATCGAGAAACTCTATCTTCATCAGGCCGATATCGATACCATCACAGTGCCCGACGCATCGGTGATGGCCGAAGTGGATGCCCGACTCAACTTCTACGTCAACCAGCTCGGATCGCGCGAGAAGGTAGAGCAATATTTCCGCAAATCGATGCCGGAAATGCGCGAGGCTATGGTGGAGATGGTGCGCAACAGCTACCGTGTGCGTCAGGTGCAGATGAATCTCACTAAAAACGTCAAGGCCACACCTTCGGATGTGCGCCGCTATTTTGCAGATCTTCCCCAGGACAGTATCCCCTTCGTGCCTATGCAGGTGGAAGTGCAGATACTCACGCTCAATCCCGTGATACCGCAGTCGGAGATCGACGATGTGAAAGCGCGTCTGCGCGACTACACCGATCGCGTCAACCGTGGCGAAATTGATTTCTCCACTCTTGCCATCCTTTACTCCGAAGATAAGGAGTCGGGTATGCGCGGCGGCGAGATCGGTTTCCTCGGTCGTGGTCATCTCGAGCCTGAATATGCCGCAGTGGCGTTCAATCTCAACGACCCCAAGAAGGTATCGAAAATCGTCGAGACTCAATATGGCTATCATATCATCCAGCTTATCGAGAAGCGCGGCGACCGCATTAATACCCGCCACATCCTTCTCCGTCCGCGAGTGTCGGACAATGATCTGATTGATGCCATCAACAATCTCGACTCGGTGCGCACGCAGATAGTCGACAAGGGTCGCTACACATTTGAAGAGGCCGTAGGCTACTTCTCGCAGGACAAGGATACGCGCAACAACCGTGGCCGTATGGTGAACCAGAACACCGGCACATCATTTTTCGAGATGGCCCAGCTCCCTCAGGAGGTGGCCAAGGTGGTCAATGATATGGAGGTAGGAGATGTGTCGAAGCCATTCGTGATGATTGATCCCAAGCTCAACCGCGAAGTGGTGGCCGTAGTGAAGCTTACCAACCGAGTGGCCGGACATCGCGCCAACATCGCCGACGACTATCAGACTATCAAAGATATGTATGAGAATGCCGAGCGTCAGGCAATGCTCAAGCGCTGGCTCGAAAAGAAGATCTCCGATACATACGTGAGGATCGAGCCATCGTGGCGCAATTGCGATTTCGAGCATCAGGGTTGGATCAAAGCCTCCTCGCAGGTATCCGGCGAAGCCGCTAATTAATGAGACGCAACATCCCCCGGTCGAAGAGAGGTATCTCCGGTCGCACGATAGTAGCTATCATGCTGGCCGCGATCTTTCTGCCAGCAGTGGTCGACGCACTGACGCCGGCTGACGGCGGGCGTCCGTCGGTACGCGCTGTGCGCAAGCGTGAGATCAAGCCTTCGATACCGCTTGCCGACCGCTCCGAGACCGACAAAGTGTTTCTCGAATATGCCGACTCGCTCAGTTTCCGCACTAACCGTTTTCAGCCGGCCGCAGAGCAGTATCAGGTGCTCAACGGCAACGTGCGCCTGCGCAAAGGAGGGATGTTCATGTACTGCGACAGCGCTTACTTCTACGAACATACCAATTCGGTGAAAGCCTTCGGCAATGTGAGGATGGAGCAGGGTGATACTCTCTTCGTCAATGCCGATATGCTTGACTACAACGGACTCGATGAGGAGGCCGTGCTGTATGCTGATGCAGGCAAGAAGGTACGTCTGCGCAACCGCGACGTGACCCTTACCACCGATATATTCCACTACGATATGCTCAACAACGTGGGCTTCTACGACGTAGGCGGAGAACTTACCGATCCTAAAAATAAGCTTACATCCTGGGAAGGAGAGTACTATCCCGACACTAAGGATGCCTTTTTCCGCTACGATGTGCGCCTCACTGCCCGCCAGAAGGGGGATGTGACGCGTATCAACTCCGACTCGCTCGACTACAATACGAATACACATATCGCCAAGCTGCTGAGCCCCAGTGAAATTATTAATTCCGACGGTACGATTTATACAAGCAGCGGCGACTACAATACCGATACCGGCATAGCTGATCTCTACGCACGTTCCACGGTGCATACCAACCGTGGCAATACCCTCACCGGCGATACTCTATTCTACGACCGGCAGAAGGGTTATGGCGAGGCGTTCGGCTCAATGGTGCTAACCGACTCCGCTCGCCAGAGCTCGCTCTTCGGCGACTACGGATATTACGACGAGGTACGCGACAGCGCTTTCGTCACCGGACGTGCCCTCGCCAAGGAGTACTCCAAGGGCGACACTCTGTATCTCCACGGCGACACTATCACATCGTATCTCGACTTGTCGGACAGCACTCATGTGATCAACGCATTCCATCGCGTACGCTTCTACCGCTCGGATGTGCAGGGTCTCTGTGACTCAATGAGCATAACCGAGCGCGACTCCATATTATATATGTATCGCGCACCGGTAGTGTGGAGTGGCGACCGTCAGGTATTCGGCAACGTGATCTATGCCCACATGGCCGACTCTACGGTAGACTGGGCCCGACTGCCGCAGAACGGTATGATGTCGGAGCATATAGCCGAGGACTGCTACAACCAGCTGAGCGGAGCCGATATGACCGTATGGTTTGCCGACTCCATGGTGCGCCGGATGTATGTAGACGGTAATGTGCAGCTGATCACCTTTCCGATGGAGTCCGATTCCACCTACAATAAGTTTGCATATCTCGAATCGAGCTACATGGACGCTTATTTCGCAGGCAATACGGTGGAGATGATTCATTTCTGGCCGGAGACCACGGCCAAGATCACGCCGCTCTATCTGGCGAAGAGGGGATCGTATTTCCTCCCTAAATTCAAGTGGTATGGCGATCTGCGTCCGCAGGTGCCCGGCGACGTGTTCGTGGTGTCGCAGGAGATGATAGATCTGATCAATTCTGCCGACCCGATTAAGACTGATTCAGATAATTCGCCGACCACAAGACGCAAGACTGATTCGCGCCGGCCGCATCCCGATGCCCCTGCGCTTTCGGAAGACATCCAGGAGCTCTCCGAGGATACTGAACTTTCTGAGACTCCCGGGCTTTCCGGAGAATCTGAGGAATCCGGGGACACTGACGATACTGGCGATACTGAAGAAGTAGTAGAAGAGGAGGGGGAAGAATGAGCGATGTGATAAGACTTCTGCCCGACTCGGTAGCCAATCAGATAGCAGCCGGCGAGGTGATCCAACGCCCTGCATCCGTGATCAAGGAGCTGGTGGAGAATGCTGTGGATGCCGGTGCTACTATTATAGAAGTGATAGTGACGGATGCAGGCCGTACGCTTATTCAGGTGGTAGACAATGGACGCGGAATGTCGGAGACTGATGCGCGTCTCGCTTTCGAGCGCCATGCCACATCCAAGATAGCCAAGGCCGACGACCTCTTCAATCTTCACACCATGGGCTTCCGCGGAGAGGCGCTTGCTTCGATCTGTGCGGTGGCACAGATCAATCTGCGCACACGTCAGTATGATGCTGAAATAGGTACACGACTCATAATCAACGGCTCTAAAGTGGAGTCGCAGGAGCCTTTCGCCTGCTCGGCCGGTACCAATCTTATGGTGAAGAATCTCTTCTACAATGTGCCTGCCCGACGCAAGTTCCTCAAAAAAGATTCCGTAGAGCTCAGCAATATAGTAAAGGAATTCGAGCGCATGGCACTCGTGAATCCCGAAGTTGATCTGACGCTTACGAGCAATGATACCGTGCTTCATCGTCTTTTGCCGGGCACTTTCAAGCAGCGTATCGCCGATCTGTTTGGCCAGTCGGTGGCCAAGCACCTGCTTCCAGTATCCACAACTACCTCGATAGTCAAGATCGACGGATTTATCGCGTCACCCGAAGGAGCGCGTCACCGAAATGCTCTCCAGTACTTCACTGTCAACGGACGCCACATGAGGCATCCTTATTTTCATAAAGCCGTGACTATGTGCTACGAGCGGCTGATAGCCTCAGATGCGCAGCCCCAGTATTTCCTCAACTTCACGGTAGATCCGGCCTCGATCGATGTGAATATACATCCGACCAAAAACGAGATAAAGTTTGAGGATGAAAATGGTATCTGGCAGATACTCAATGCTGCCGTGCGCGAGTCGCTTGGCCGATTCAATGCAGGCCCGGGTATGGACTTCGACGCTCCCGCCGGGTTTGACATACCGGTGTTCAATCCCGACGCTACGGCGGATCACAACGTCAATATCGACCCGACTTACAATCCCTTTGCTTCCTCAGCCCCTGCGCAACAGCAGCGGCAGCCGGTGCGCGAGAAGCAACCCTCCATCACCCGCGACTGGGAGCGGCTCTATGAAGGATTTATGGGCGAGACACCAGCCGTTCCTCCTGTGATGGAGATGCCTTCCGACGGTCCGAGCCCTGTGATCGAAGGTTTGGCCGGTAGCGCGTCGGATACCGATGGCGTGTATGAACCGAGCAGCATCATACAGGTGCGCAACAAGTATATAATGGCGCCGGCCGTGTCGGGTCTGATGGTCATAGATCAGCATCGCGCCCATGTGAAGATTCTATACGAAAAGTTTTTGCGAATGGGCGCCGGAGGTTCGATGCAGTCGCAGACACTCTTGTTTCCCGAAGTGCTTTCGCTAAGCGCAGCCCGTGAGGCTCTTCTGGTAGAGCTGCAGCCGGCTCTGCGGGCTATGGGCTTCGACTTCTCACCGCTCGGCAACCGCAGCTGGAGCATTACGGCCATGCCGGATGTAGTGGCCGAGTCCAATCCTACCGAAGTGATGAGCCGCATCCTTGCCGATTCGGAAGCCGGAGTGATAAAAGATACCGACGAATCTCTACGTAGCGGACTCGCATTATCGATGGCGCGGAGCGTAGCTATAAAGTCCGGGGTGAAGTTGTCGGTAAAGGAGATGGAACATCTTATATCAGAGCTTCTTCGCCTCCCGACACCTAACTATACGCCCGATGGCCTGGCTGTGATACGTGTGCTGTCGGATACTGAAATCGACAATTTTTTCAAATAAGAGGCTTTGTCAGCTCGACAAAACTGAGTATCTTTGCATCGATGATAGCCCTCAATGAGCATATAAAATACTTGCTTCGACACCACGACTGCGTGGTGTTGCCTTCGTTTGGCGCATTCATAGTGCGCTACGAAGCCGCTACCGTTAAGGCTTCAGGCACTCAGTTTCTGCCGCCTAACCGCAGTCTGGGCTTCAATGCCGCGATAGTCGACGATGATGGTCTGCTTGCCTGGTCGGTGTGCCGTCGCGAAGGTATACCGTATCGCGAGGCGTCGGCCGAGGTTGCTGCCGCAGTCGACAGTATGTCGAGCCTTCTCGATATCTGCGGTCAAGTAGATATCGATCGGGTAGGGCGATTGATCCGCCACTCCGATTCGACGCTTGAATTTCTCCCCGACGAGCTCCATCCCATAGTGAATGCCGCTTTCAATCCGCTTCCCGTGCTCAATGTGTCACCAATAGTAGAGGTGGCCGATGATGAGCCTGCTATTCTGGAGGTTGACTTCTCGGAGCGCCGTTCGCTCGGAAGCCGATTGTGGCGCGCCACCCGCTATGCCGCTTCGGTGGCTGTGCTTGTGGGTCTCGGTATCGCATTTTCCACACCTATCACATTAGAGCGGATGCCCGCTCAGGCGTCGCTCGCATTGCCCACGGTGACTAAGCCGAAACCGGCTACCGTAGAAACCCCGGCGGTGACGGCGGATATGTCGGAAAAGTCCGAACTGTCGGAATCCTCTGTGGAGAAAGAGCCTGCAGTAGTGATGGTAAAGGATCTGGACTCAGCCAATCCCGAGGAGAATTACGACTGCTTCGTAGTGATAGCCTCTTTTGCCTCTCAGGCCGATGCCGACCGATATATCCGAGAGGCTAAGAGTGCAGATTCTATGCGCGTGATTAAAGCTGATGGCCGCTACCGCGTGTATATAGCCGTCGGCACCGACTATGATGCTACTTTTGACTTTAAGTCGACGGATGCCGCCTTAGTGGCTGAGCATCCTACAGCGTGGGTATATCGTAAGTAATCCCTTCGTACAGCACTTTTACCGGTTCGCCTTTCTCCGATCGTATTTTCAGATCGGATAGTTTGCCGTTGTTCCAATAGATGTCTACTTCGTAGCCGCCGCGGGCTTTCAATCCTTTCACATAGCCGTCGGGCCACGCCGAGGGTAGCGCCGGCAGAATGTGCAGCACTCCGTTGTGGCTCTGCAGCAACATCTCGGCGATACCTGCCGTGCCACCGAAATTGCCGTCGATCTGGAATGGCGGGTGCATATCCCAGAGATTGTTGGCCGTGCCCTTGCTCAGAAGATTGCGGAAGAGCGTGTAGCTGTGGTCGCCGTCGAGAAGGCGCGCCCAGTGATTGAGCTTCCATCCCATACTCCAGCCGGTAGCTTCATCGCCGCGATGGCGCAGGGTGGTGGCGCAGGCATCGACGAGCGCCTTGTCGGTGAGAGCGTTGATAGAGCTTCCCGGATGCAGTCCGAAGAGGTGATTGGTGTGGCGGTGGAGATCGGAAGGATCGTCGATGTCGTCGCACCACTCCTGAAGCTGACCGTATCGGCCGATATGGTACGGCTCGATTTTGGCAGCCGCTTCCTTCCATTTGGCGGCGCGGTCGCTGTCGATACCAAGCTCACCGGCTGCACGGGCAGCAGCTGAGAGAATCTCACGGCTCACGGCGTTGGCGTATGTAGTGCCGCGGTCGATAGTGCCGTGCTCGGGTGAATATGAGGGATTGGCGCAGAGATAATCGCCTACGCTGTCGAGCAGAGCCAAAGCGAAGTCGGCGCTTTCGCTGATGATGGGGTAACCTTTGTCGGCGAGCCACTCCTTATCAAGAGTGAAGAGGTAATATTCCCACAGTTGTGTGGCAAGCCACGGGCCGGCCGACGGGTTGTAGTTCCAGCTCATATCGGCGGCGTCGAGTGGAGCGGTGAAGCCGAAGATGTTGCCGGAGATGGCTGCCGTCCATCCGGGAGCATTGTAGTAGGCATGAGCAGTACGCCGGCCGGGGGCCACAAGGCTCTCCACATAGTCGGCAAACGGCTCGAAGCACTCTTCGAGATTGCAGGGGAGTGCGGGCCAGTAGTTCATCTGCACATTGATATTGTTATGATAATCTACGCGCCAGGGGCCGTCGATATTGTTGTGCCACAGCCCTTGAAGATTGGCTGCCGGAGCACCGGGACGCGACGAGGCGATGAGCAGATATCGGCCGAAATTGTAGTAAAGTTCTTCAAGCGACGGATCTGAAGCTCCGGCGCGGTAGCGGGCAAGTCGCTCGGGTGTCGACAGTTGCTCTGTCGACGTGGTATCGCTGCCGAGCCAGATGCTATTGCGGTTGTAGAGAGCGGTGTAGTCGGCTATGTGTCGCTCAAGGAGCGCTTCATAGCCCAATGATGCGGTGTGAGAGAGTGCCGAACTGACATCGGCGCGTGGATCACTGCCGTCGTAGTAGGCGTTCGGGTCGTGTAGATCCGGGTTGGGATTCATCCGGTAGTTGGTGGCGGCAGCTATCGTTATGGTCACGTCGCGGCTGTCTTGGCTCTCGATACGGTTTTCGCCCATAGCCCACTGCATCCCGTTGGATGGGAGTGCACCGTAAAAAATGCGCGGAAGAGTTGCCGTGGAATCGCACGCGTGGGGGAGCAAGGTATTGACTCTGATGTGCTGCGGTAGATTTGACTGATAGCGCATCACCAATACGCTGTCGGGGTAGGATACGAAATATGTGCGGTGGTATTGTCCTTCTCCGCAGTTAAAGCTCACGTGGAGCGTGGCGTCGTTTAGGTCGAGCCATTGGCGGTAGTCAGTGATATTGCCGGTATCTATGTCGGTGACAACGGTAAGTTCCGACAGCATAGTATAGGTGCCGAAGAGATTGCGGTCGTAGGCCACGGTGCCGGAGAAGGCAGTGCGCACTATCGAATCGGCCTCTTCCTTGTGACCGTCACGCAGCAGTTGACGTACATGGTTGAGCGTTTCCGGAGCTACCGTGCGGTTCATTGCCCAGTATGCTTCTGGATCTACGCCCGGGCCTCCCATCCAGAGCGATTTCTCATTGATGATGATGCGCTCCATACCCGGATATCCGGCTACGGTGGCGCCCAGAGCGCCGTTGCCTATGGGAAGCGAACGGCGCTCCCATGTGGAATCGGGATTGTCGATACTCCAGCTGAAATCGTTGCGCAGCCAGATAGCTGAGCCGGGGTCGTTGGTGGCCGGACTTGAGAATGAAATGATATGGGATTGGCTCCAAATAGAGGGAGCGCATATTAATGTAAAGAGGATGGGTCGGATAATATGTAGCATAATACCACAAAGCTATAAAATATCGTGGATTTTATGCTAACTTTGTGAAAAATATTTACCGACTATGACCAATTTTCACGACCTTATAGTAGCCCGGCGCAGTATTCGGCGCTATACCTCCGATCCGATCGATCCGGCGGCTGTAAAACTGATTCTCGAAGCCGGCTTGTTGGCACCGACATCCAAGAGTGCCCGCGACTGGCAGTTTGTGGCAGTAGAGGATGCCCACACACTCGAACTCCTCGCCCAGTGCAAGCCGCTCGGAGCGCATCCTATAGCAGGATGCAAACTCGCTATTGTGGTGCTCGGTAATCCGGAACTCTCCGACGCCTGGGTGGAGGATGCCTCGATAGCGGCTTCATATATGCAGCTTCAGGCTGCCGATCTCGGTCTCGGCTCCTGCTGGATCCAGATACGCAACCGCTTTTCGGCCGATGGCAATCCCGCCGAAGAGTATGTGCAGCAGCAACTCCTGATTCCCGACACTCTCCCGGTGCTCTGCATCCTCACGCTCGGTCATCCGGCCGAAGAGCGCAAGCCGCAGAATGTCGACAAACTCCTCTGGGAGCGTGTACACATAGGGCAATGGAAGGGTTGATTAAGCTTCCGCCGCTGCGCGCCGTAGTGATCGGTTCGGGCAATGTGGCTTCGGCGCTGGCTCCCGCACTTGAGGAGGCCGGAGCCATTGAAGTCATAGCGGTATGCAGCCCCACCCTGTCGCATGCCGAAGAACTTGCGGGAAAGTTGCATGGTGCCGTGGCTGTGAATGATCTGTCGCTGATACCCGGCGCAGCGCAACTATATCTCGTATCTGTGACCGATGATGCTCTTGCCGATGTCGCAGCGAAGGCTCCGCGCGCTGCTGGTGCCGTATGGCTTCATACCTCCGGCGGTGTGGATGCGTCGGTGCTATCGCCACTATCGCCAAACTATGGCGTGCTGTATCTACTGCAGACCTTCTCAAAGGGTAGGCATACGGATTTTAATACCATACCCGTATTCGTGGAAGGGGCCACGGCAGAGGCTCTCAACGTGGCCGAACGGCTTGGCGAGGCTCTCAGCGAGGATGTGCGGGTGGCCGATGGCGATACGCGTCGCAAACTTCACGCTGCCGCGGTGTTCGCCTGCAATTTCACCAACCACATGTATGCCATAGCCTCCGATATACTTCGTCGCGAAGCGGATGCCGACCTCTCGGTGCTGAAGCCGTTGCTTGAAGAGACTCTTGCCAAAGCACTGTCGATGCCTCCGGCTGATGTGCAGACGGGTCCGGCGCGGCGTCGCGACACACGGGTGATGGAGCGCCACATGGCATTGATTCAGCCCGATGAAGCGCGCCTGTATAAAATATTGTCAGATTCCATAATGAAGCGATATGAGCAACATTAACTATGACTTGCGGAAGATACGCGGAGTAGCATTCGACGTCGACGGCGTGCTCTCCCCCTCGACCATCGCTCTCAGCCCCGAGGGCGAGCCGTTGCGCATGGTCAATATCAAAGACGGATACGCGATGCAGCTTGCCGTGAAGTGCGGCCTGCAGCTCGCCATAATATCAGGCGCTTCGAGCCGCGGGGTGGAAGTGCGTTATCGCGGACTCGGCGTGCAGTCAGTCAATATGGGTGCATCCGTAAAGACTGAGGTACTGCATCGGTGGATGGAGAGTTGCGGTCTTAAGCCCGAAGAGGTAGCCTTTGTTGGCGACGACGTGCCCGATCTGCCTGCAATGGCTGAAGTGGGACTGTCGGTTACGCCTCACGACGGCTGTCCGGATGCGCGGGCTGCCGCTATGTATATCTCGCCTGCCGCCGGCGGCTATGGAGTGGCCCGCGACTTGCTTGAGCAGATACTCCGCGCGCAGGGAAAATGGATGTCGGATCAAAAAGCATTCGGATGGTGATAGACTGGCTCAAAGATTACGATATAATTCTTGCGAGCGGTTCACCACGCCGACGCGAGATTCTGGCGATGACCGGTTTGCCGTTTCGCGTAGATACCTCCGTAGAGGTCGATGAGTCATATCCCGACACCCTTCCCGTGGAGGAAGTAGCCGGCTATCTCGCCCGTAAGAAGTGTGATGCGCACGCGCGAAATCTGCCGCCGCGCACTCTCGTCATCGCTGCCGATACGGTGGTGATAGCCGGCGGTCGCATACTTGGTAAGCCTGCTGATGAAGCGGATGCACGACGGATGCTCTCGGCATTGGCCGGACGCACTCATACGGTAGTGACCGGCGTAGCGGTAGCCACAGATACCGGCTCGGCCTCTTTCAGCACTGCTACCGAAGTGGATTTCGCTCCGCTCTCGGCCGAGGAGATCGACTATTATGTGGCGAATTACCGACCGCTCGACAAAGCCGGGTCGTATGGCATACAGGAGTGGATCGGAGCCATTGGCGTGGAGGCTATACGCGGCAGTTTCTATAATGTGATGGGGCTGCCGGTGCAGCGTCTCTACTCGATGTTGAAGCAGGGGCCGTTGCCGGAGACCGTCTGACCGTTTGGCCTGAGACTGAAACGCAACTCTCCGCGAAGTCCGTGGCGTGCCAGCAGCATTGCCGCTATTCCCATAGTCCAACGCAGATTGACTTCTATGCAGGGCATTACTGCCGGCTCTCTGCCATCCGCAGGATCGTATACCATCATATCTACCCCGCAAGGCCCGCGGTAGCCGGCATCGGCTATCGGCCGGAGTGCATCAGCCATACTGCGTCGGAGTATTGTAAGGTCGGCCGGTATCATACTCTCGAGTTCGGATTGCGGTGCTACGATATTGCCGGTGTAGCGTCCGCGGCTGTCGGCTGCAAACACTGATACACCGGCGTAATTTACCTCCTCGCCTATCTCGAAGAGCATAGCGAAGTCGAGGCGGCGATGGTAGAATGGCTCCACGATGATGCTGCCCTGCCTGCGTATCACTCCCTCGATGTAGCCTCGCAAAGTGGCGTCGGGAATCTCGTGGGCAAGCATCACGCCGCGTCCGCTGCCCGACCAGGGCAATTTCATCACGGCTTTATCCCACCGGCGGTATCGCTCCATCGCTTCATTGACCGATCGGGCCTCTATCGGCATAAGTTCCGCCGGCAGGCCAAGTCGATGCAGCACGCCTATCGACGTGCGGCGATGGCTCAGTTGCCTCATCTCTTCAAGCCAACGAGGGGAGGGCAGTAGCTCCGTTCTGACGCCTGCGCGGGCAAACAGCCCAGCGGCGTGGCGGCTCCACCCCCACGGGTGTAGCTCACCGGTGGTATCAGCCTGTACTTTCAGGGATGCCACATTCGGAAGCCCGAACTTGGCCGAGATGTGTCGCGCCATAGCCAGTGATGACTCGTCGGGTACGAGCACGATGTCGCTCTCGCTAGCCCACCATAGAGGCAGGCACGCGCCGGCCCGCTCCACGGCAAGGGCGGATGCCGGTGGCGTGAAATGGCCTGTCGGCGCGGCAAGCGCAAGATCGTTGTAGGGGTTGAAATAGAATATTCGCATAGCGGGGTACAAAGAAAAACAAAAAAACGCAATAATACCACACCGGCTACGTTAAGTAATTACCGATGAAACGCTATTTACGCATATCAATACTGCTTACCGTCCTGGGTGCCTGTCTTATGACTGCCTTTTCTGCCTCGGCTCAGAAACTCAATGATAAGTTGATGAACCGACCCTATGCCGATCTGCGCAGGTGGCACCTCGGCTTCTCCGTGGGTGTACACACTCAGGATTTATCCTTCGCTCACAATGGATTCGAGACTCCCAACGGTCAGACCTGGTTTGCCGAGCAGCCATCATTCTCGCCCGGTTTCTGTGTCAATGGCCTTGTTGATCTGCGACTTAACGATTATTTCAGCCTGCGCATCTCTCCCGGTATGTATTTCGGCAACCGTGAGATCAAGTTCCACGATCCGGTACTTGATCAGACGGAGACTCAGAATCTTAAGTCGGCATTCGTGGTGCTCCCCGTCGACGTGAAGTATGCCGCGCAGCGGTTTCGCAACGTGCGCCCCTATATGGTGGCCGGTGTGATGCCCGCCTTCGACGTCAACAAGAAGAAGAGTGGCGAGCTGCTTCGGCTCAAGACTACCGATGCCTATCTATCCATCGGCTTCGGCTGCGACTTTTACCTTCCTTACTTCAAACTCAATCCGGAGATCAAATTCTGCTTCGGCCTCACCGATGTGATAGAACACAATCGCCCTGACCTCACGGATGATCCCGACAGTATGCAGTTCACACAGTCGCTTCGCAGAGCCACATCAAAAATGTTTGTATTAACCTTCTACTTCGAATGATAGCACCGACCTGCATATCCCGAAAACTCAACTCTGTGGTGCGGATGCTGATATGTGCGGCAGCCATGCTGTGGAGCGTAGTCGCATCGGCGCAGACAGACCAGCAGTTTACCCAATACTATCAGGTGCCTTCGCTCTACAATCCTGCCGCGATAGCCAAGACCGACAATATCCGAGTGCGTCTCGGAGGCCGCCTGCAGTGGATGGGTATCGACAACGCACCCCGCGGTTTCGTGCTCGCGGCCGATATGCCTTTTAAGCTCATCAACAAGCGATGGGGCGTGGGTCTGGTGGCGCAGCAGGAGTCGGCCGGTCTCTTTCGCAATATGACTATCAGCGCGCAGCTTGCCTATAAGCAGCCTCTGCTCAAAGGAATGCTTACCGCAGCCGTACAGATAGGCTATGCCAACGAGCAGTTTCGTGGCTCGGACGTATTTATTCCCGACGGCGATGACTATCACGATTCCAACGACCAGGCTATACCCACCACCGATGTATCGGGCAATGCCCTCGATCTCGGTGCCGGTGTGGAGTTCACGCATAAATATTTCTGGGTAGGTGTGGGCGGTACCCACCTCAACGCGCCTACTATCGGTCTGGGCGACGATAACGGCACTTCGGGCACCATCGGCGATGCCGAAGGTGGTGCGAGTATTAATAAATATGAATATCAGCTCCGCCGCACACTCTATTTTATGGCCGGTGGCAATATTCCGATAAAAAATACGTTATTTGAAGTGATGCCTTCTGTGCTGGTCAAGAGCGATTTCACTTTTACCGGCGTCGAAGTCACCGCTTTGATGAGATACAAGAAGCTCTTTTCGTTCGGAGTCGGGTATCGTCACGACGATGCCGTATCGGCGATAATCGGTGCCGAATTCAAGGGGTTCTACGCGGGCTACAGCTACGACTATCCCATCTCATCCATATCGAAGGCCAGCAGTGGCAGCCACGAATTGGTGTTAGGATATAGCTTCAAGCTCAACTTCTCGAAAACTAACCAGTACAAACACAAGAGCATACGCATAATGTAGATATGAAAAAGACCAAGTATATCATTTACGCCATTATCTTGAGCGCCATCACTCTCTATTCGTGCGCTTCAGGCACCCGTCATTCGTCGGGTGGCGAAGTGACGGGCGTGAGCGCAAGCTCATGGAGCGAGCCTACCCCCTACGGGATGGTTCTTGTAAGCCGTGGCTCCATCAAGGCCGGGCCTCAGGAAGCCGACAGCCTCTGGAATCTCCGTGCCGATTCGCGCGGTATATCAGTAGATGCTTTCTGGATGGACGAGACCGAGGTCACCAATTCCAAATACAAGCAGTTTGTGTTCTGGGTGCGCGACTCCATCATCCGCGAGCGTCTTGCCGACCCCGCTTATGGCGGCAACGAAGAGTTTAAGATCGAGGAGGACCGCGACGGCAACCCCATCAAGCCTCACCTCAACTGGAATAAGGCTATACCATGGCGCAACCCCAATGAAGATGAAGCACGCGCCATCGAGAGCGTGTATCGCATCAACCCTATCACCGGTGTGCGTGAACTCGATCCCGAGCAACTCAACTACCGCTATGAGATCTACAACCATACGGAGGCTGCCAAGCGTAAGCATCGCCTTGATCCCAAGCGTCGCCAGTACAACACCGACCTTCCTACACCCACCGATGTGCCTATTATCTCGAAGGACACTGCCTGGATCAGCGACGAAGGAGAAATCGTACGCCAGACCATCACCCGCGGTCTTACCGGCGACTACGACTTCCTCAATACCTACATCGTAAATGTATATCCCGACACTACCGCCTGGATCAACGACTTTGAAAATGCATACAACGAACCTTACGTGCGTATGTATTTCAGCCACGGTGGCTACAATGACTATCCCGTGGTAGGCGTGAGCTGGGAGCAGGCCAATGCCTTCGCCAACTGGCGTACCGACTATCTGCGCCGCTCTCTCGGACGTGAAGGTATGTATATCGAGCCTTTCCGCCTCCCCACAGAGGCCGAATGGGAGTTTGCCGCCCGCGCCGGCGAGTCGGACAACAAGTATCCATGGGAGGGCGATCTGCCGCTCACCGAGGAGAAAGGATGCTTCTATGCCAACTTCAAGCCTCACGAAGGCAACTATGTGCAGGACGGGCATCTTATCACATCACGCGTAGGCACATATTCACCCAACGATTTCGGCCTCTATGACATGGCCGGTAATGTGTCGGAATGGACTTCGACCGCTTTCACCGAGAGTGTAAGTCACCTCACCAGCGATATGAATCCCGAATACCGCTACGATGCCGCTCAGGAAGATCCCTACAAGATGAAGCGCAAGATCGTGCGCGGTGGCTCGTGGAAGGACGTGGCCCACAATATCCGCTCCGACATACGTATGTGGGAGTATCAGAATGAGCAGCGTTCATATATCGGTTTCCGCTGCGTACGCTCTCAGATCGGCTTTGCCCGCGGCAATAAATATAAGAAGTAAATCCCCCAGTCAGTCCAACTTTCTTCAATTCCTACGAGAATGAATATTATAAGTAAGGTCAAAGGCCTGCTCACAGGCGAGAACAGACAGCGTTTCTTTAATTTCGCATATTCGATCGGTGCCGCCGTGGTTATCTGGGGTGCCCTGTTCAAGATACTTCACCTCCCGGGTGGCAATATGCTGCTTTCGATCGGTATGGGTACCGAGGTGCTCATGTTTATCCTCACCGCTTTCGACCGTCCTGCCCGGGAATATCATTGGGAAGATGTATTTCCCGCTTTGAACACCGGTAATCCCGAAGATCGTCCTGAGCAGCTCCCCGGTGGAGTAGTAGTGGGCGGTCAGCCCGCTTCCGGTGGCGTCGTTGTAGTCGGCGGAGGCGTGGGTGGAGGCTCAGTAGCAGCTGCATCAGCATCAGCATCAGGTTCCGTTGCCGTATCAGGCCATGCCCCGATCGTAGTCGATGAGTCTGATCCCGGTTCCGCTACCGGTCTGTATGTGCAGAAGGTGAGTGAAGTGACCAATCAGATGGAGCAGCTTCTAGAAACTACCGCCGCTCTCAATAAAGTATCGGAAACACTCCTGCAGAGCTATCGCGCTATCACCGACAATTCTGAAAATATCACCCAGAGCTCCACAGGCTATGTAGAGCAGATGCAGGCGCTCAACCGCAATATCTCCGGCCTAAATACCATCTATGAGATACAGCTCAAGAGTGTATCGTCGCAGCTCGACGCCATAGACCGGGTGAACCGCGGTATCAAAGATATCTGCAATATGTACGAGACCACGGCTCAGGCTTCTTCCCGCTACTGTCAGGAGAGCGAGCGTATGGCTCAGTACATGCACCAGCTCAATCAGGTCTATGCCAAGATGCTCCACGCTATGACAATCAATACCGGTATGCCAGTGGGTATGCCGCCGATGCCTGCCGCAGAGCCTGTGACTGAACCTGCCGGTAATCCCGTCGAACCCCAAGCCTGATCTTTCCATTCTTCACTGAAGTATAATCTCTAAAGTAATCCCTACAGCATACAATGGCACAATCCAACAATCGCATGTCACCGCGTCAGAAGATGATCAATCTGATGTACATCGTACTGACGGCGATGCTTGCGCTCAATGTGTCGAGCGACGTACTCGACGGATTTACTCAGGTAGAGGATGGCCTGTCGCGTACCAACAGCACAGTGAGCAGCCGCAACGATGCCGTGTTCGCTCAGCTTGAGGCTTTTGCCGACGCCAACCCGGATAAGGCCGGCGCCTGGTATGCCAAGAGTATCGAGCTTCGTGCCGAGTCGCAGCGTATCTACGATTTTATCGACTCCCTCAAGACTGCCATCATAATAGAGGCCGACGGACAGCTTCGTCCGATCTCCGAACTCGAAAACCGCGAAGATATCGAAGCTGCAGCCCGTGTGATGCTCGCTCCGGGAGCCAACCGAGGCCCAGAGCTGCGCGATGAGATCGATGCCTTCCGCACTTATGTGCAGGGTATCGTGGGCGACTCCTTGAAAAGATCTTCGATCGAAATGGCTCTCTCTACCGAAGTATTCTCCCGTCCCGGTGTGATAGTGCCGCAGACATGGGAGGAAGCTAAGTTTGACAATCAGCCCGCCGTGGCCGCCCTGACTCTGCTCACCAAGTTGCAGAACGATGTGCGCTACGCCGAGGGTGAAGCTCTCATCACTCTGCTCGACAATATCGACGCCGGCGATGTGCGCGTCAACGAATTCAATGCCTTCGTGATCCCGCAGAGCCGCATGGTGATGCGAGGCGGACGCTACACGGCCGATATCGTGCTGGCAGCCGTCGACACTACAGCGCGCCCCACCATATTCATCAACGGCAATCAGCAGCCGTCGGGTCACTATGAGCTGGTGGCATCGCAGGCCGGTACATTCAACTACAGCGGCTACATCGACGTGGCTCACGGCGACGGCACCACCTCGCGCCATCCATTCTCATCCGAATATCTCGTGATCGAGCCTACCGCTACCGTATCGGCTATGATGATGAATGTGCTCTATACCGGCATTGACAATCCCATAAGCATCTCAGTGCCCGGTGTGCCCGCATCATCCGTAAGCGCCTCAATGACCGGTGGCTCGCTCGTCAAGAGTGGCGACCACTGGATAGCACGTCCGGCAGCCGGAGGCTCCTCCGCCACCATCACCGTAAGTGCCGTGATGGAGGGCAGAAGCCAGACGGTTAGCTCCGCCACCTTCAAGGTTCGTCAGCTCCCCGATCCTACAGCCTATATCCCCGTGGGTAATGAGCGCTATCGAGGCAACCGCCCCATAGCCAAGCGTACGCTCGCCGATGTGTCGGGCATCCGCGCCGCTATCGACGACGGTATCCTCGATGTAGAATTCCAGGTGCTCAGCTTCAGCATCGTGATTCTCGACTCCAATGGCGACGCCGCCACTCTCCCCTCGGCCGGTGCTTCCTTCTCTCCGCAGCAGAAGAGCCGTATCCGATCCATGACCAAGGGTCAGCGCTTCTACATCTCCCGTATCGTGGTGAAAGGTCCCGACGGTCGTGAACGCACCCTCTACCCAATGGAAGTAATCGTAAACTGATAATAATACTATCCCAAGATATGAAACATCTCCATCACATAGCCCTATCAGTCCTGCTGGCCGCATCGACCTTCTCGGCTTCGGCTCAGACTCAGCAGACGGGCAGTGGCGCCACTATGCGCCGCGGCGATCGCCACGCCACTACCGAGCAGACCCCCGGTGTGACTCAACGAATGCAGAATCGTCTGACCGAACAGCCCGTATCCGATGCCGATATGTCGTGGATGAAGGTCGTGTACCGCTCGCTTGACCTTACCAAAGAGCCGAATGCACCTCTCTACTTCCCCGAGCAGGTGGTCGACGGCGATGAAAACCTATTCCGCATCATATTGCGTCTGCTCGCCGACGGCAAGATATCGGCTTACGAATACTTCGACAACCGCGAGAACTTCGACGAATCAGCCAAGCTCAAAGTAGCCGATGTGCTCGACCGCTACGACATCCCCTTCTCCAATGCCAAAGGCCATACCGAGCGTAATCCGCGCTACGTCATCGAGCAGTCCGACGTACCTACCACCGAGGTACTTACCTACTACGTGATCGAGCGCTGGGAATTCGACAGCCGCACCAACCGTATGCAGACACGCATCGTGGCTCTCTGTCCTGTGCTCCATCGCTCCGACGACTACGGTATGGAAGCCATGCGCTACCCGATGTTCTGGGTCAAATACGAAGATCTGCGTCCCTATCTGGCTACACAGAATATCTTCATCTCGGATGCCAACAACCTCCCTACTTGTACTTACGACGATTACTTCCGCATGACGCTCTACAACGGCGACATCTATAAGACCCGCAACCTGCGCAACCGCTCCATGCGCCAGATCTATCCCGATCCCGACGCTCTGGCTCGCGCTCGCGACAGCATCCAGTATGAGCTCGACCACTTCGAGGATAAGCTCTGGGTGCCCACTCTGGAGCAACTGCAGGCCAAGGCCGAGGCCGAGGCCGAAGAGGAGCAGCCCGAAGTAGCGGAGGTAGAGGAAGTGGAGACAACCGACAGTGTTGCTCCCGCTCCCAAGACCAACTCTCGCTCGGCCGCACCCAGAAAGCGCGGCACGCAGTCGAAGGCCAAGCCCGCCAAGGTGAAGAAACAGAAAGCTCCCAAGAAGCAGAAAGAGCCAAGCACCTCGGCAGCTCCCCGCCGCAGCGTCCGCGACCGTCGCCGCTGATCCTCCCCGCATAAAATATCACCAACGCCCTCCATCCCGAGGGCGTTGCTTTTTTAGAGGCTTAAAAAAATAAGTTGGAGATTTGGAAGTTATTAAAGTACTGATTACTTTTGCCAAAAGTACTCATACAAATCAATCAGTTATGAATCTGAAGAAATTGCTTTTGGTCGCTTTTGTAGCTATCTCTGCGGCGATGTCGGCTTATGGAGCAGATCTTTCGCGCGAAGCCTTGAATCTACGTTCGCAAATCAAATCCTACCTTTCTCAGGAAGGTTACGTCCCAAGTATCGATGAGGACGGCGATATCAAATTCAAATATCAGGGCAATACATACTTTATTCAGCTCTTCGATATTGTCGGCGATATAGCATTGCGCTATATGGTCGGTGTCACCATCCCCGATAATGTCAGTCAGGCTCGTGCTAAGGAAGTATGCCTCTATGTGGCTCAGCAGAAACTGTGCACCCGGGCCATCGTCACATCCTCCGGCCGTACGATAAATGTGCAGATCGATGGATTTTGCTCCGGAATATCGATGTTTAAGGATCTGTTCTTGACCAACATGAAGTTGCTCGACGGCGTGTCCGACAATGTGTTGGAAGAACTGGCAGGCAAGTAATTCAATTACCTTAATCACTCTAATCCCAAAGCAATGAAAAAGATTTCCATACTCTTCATATTCGCCATCGTGGCATCCGTAACGGCCTATGCATCCGACCTTTCGCAGAAGGCCCTGAATATGCGCACACAGCTCAAATCCTATATCAATTCACTGGGCTATAATCCATCTATCGACGAAGACGGCGATATCGTATTCGATTACGAAGACTCCTTCTACTATGTGCATTTTCAGGATTATAAAGATGCAGTGGCTGTGTCGTTGGTCAAATCTTTCCACAATGACACCGGTAAGTCAAATGCAGCTATCGACCGCCTTTGCTACGACCTGATGTCCGACTTCGTGATGGTCAAAGTGTATCCCACAACTACTTACAAGACCATACGCGTGGAAGTAGAGGCGCTCTACAGTACCTCGGCTCAGGTCAAGGAATTCTTCGAGGACAATCTGCTTATCGTCTCTATAGTAGCCGATGACTTGCTCGACCGCATCTAAATGAGTATGCGCTCTGTGAGGGTTGTGCGCACCCGTCTGGCACCGCGGCGGTTTGTCGTCAATCTGTTCGGCGTGCTTCTGACGCGCGACAAGACGATGCTTACGCCTACGCTCATCAATCACGAACTTATCCACACAGCGCAGATGCGCGAACTCGGTTACGTGGGCTTCTACATCCTCTACGGCCTCGAATGGCTGTGGCATCTGCTGCGCACATTCAATTGGTATAAAGCCTATCGCGCACTCTCATTTGAGCGCGAAGCCTATATCCACGGCGCTGACCTCACTTACCTCGGACATCGCCGGCGGTTTGCCCAGTGGAGGGGAAGTAACGGTCGATAAACTGATAATTCTTCAGCCCCCAGCGTGGCGACACCACCATATCCGGCGGTGCCTGAGCCAATAGTCGCTCCACCATAATGTCGGGGCGCAGGCGCCCGAGCACCTCGCGGCAAAGTTCGGCATATTCGTCGGGAGTCCATTGCGGCACGGTTAGTTTCCCGGCAGTAATCAGGCGGTGGAGGGGAGTATCGCGTATCACCTGCAGATGATGGCATTTGAGCAGACTCACCGGCAGGCGGTTCACCGCGTCGGCTGTAGCCATTATCCTATCCCGATCCTCGCCCGGCAGCCCGAAGATGAGATGCAGACCCACGGGCAGACCGCATTCGTGAGCCATTTCCACGGCCTTTACCGTCTGAGCCCAGGTGTGATGTCGGTTGATCAGCCGCAGAGTGTCGTCATTGGCCGTCTCGGCGCCGAATTCCACCATCATAAACTTTTCCGGCATGAAGGATGCCAGCCATTCGAGCAGCGGGCGGTCTATCGCATCGGGGCGGGTGGCTATTACGCATCCCGCCACATCGTCGTGTGCCCGAGCGCGCTCCCCCAGCCGCTTCACCTCCTCCGGTCGGGCATTGGTAGCCGTGTACGACTGGAAGTAGACCAGATAGCGCATCGACGGATATTTGCGGGCGAAGAAGCGTCGGCCGGCTTCGATCTGAGCGTCGATGTCGGGAGCCGTAGCCGTGTAGGATGGGGAGAAAGCCGCGTTGGAGCAATAGATGCAGCCGCCGCGAGAGAGTGTGCCGTCGCGGTTGGGGCATGGATGCCCCGCGTTGACAGAGATCTTCTGTATCTTGCCCGGGAGCCAACGGGCTATGAAGCGGCTAAACGAAGCGAGTTGAGCCATGGCATTGATCCATCATTATTGCATCGAGTACCGTCATGGCGGCCATAGCCTCCACCACCGCTACAGCGCGTGGCACCACGCATACGTCGTGACGGCCGCGTGGCTGGAGTGTAACGGGGCTTCCGTCGGTGTCGACGGTCTGCATCGGGCGCATCATCGTGGCCACCGGCTTGAATACCACGCGGAAATCTATCGGTTGACCGTTGGATATGCCCCCCTGTATGCCCCCGGAGTGATTCGTCAGCGTAGTGATGGTGCCGTCGGAGGCAGGGATGAAAGTGTCGATAAGCTCACTTCCGCGCATAGCGGCTCCGGCAAATCCGCTGCCGTAGTCAAATCCTTTGGCCGCATTTATGCTCATCATCGCACCGGCAAGCATCGCCTGTAATTTGGCGTACATCGGTTCGCCGATCCCGGCCGGGCAGCCCGAGATGGTGCAGCCTACGATTCCCCCCAATGTATCACCTTCGGCGCGTGCCTCCTCTATTTCGGCTTTCATAGCCGCAGTCACTTCTGCCGATTTCTCTGCCACACGCCCGATCTGCAGAATGTACGCATCGACAGAGATACCGTAGCCGGTCAGTACCTGCTTGGCAAGCGCTCCGGCCACCACACGGGCAGCCGTCTCACGTGCCGATGCGCGCCCGCCTCCGCGGTGATCGCGGATTCCGTACTTCATCTGATAGGTATAGTCGGCGTGGCATGGACGGTAAGTATTTGCCATAGCATCGTAGTCGGCGCTCCGAGCGTCGGTGTTGGCTATTGTGAAAGCTATAGGCGTGCCGGTTGTTACACCGTCAAGCAGACCCGACAGAAATTCAGGCCGGTCAGCTTCTCGTCGGGCCGATACATTGCCGGATGAGCCGGGTCGGCGGCGTGCCATCATCGTTTCGAGGGCATCCATATCAATGCGTATGCCGGCCGGCATACCGTCTATCACACCGCCCGTCACCGGTCCGTGGCTCTCCCCGAAAGTCGTGAGGCGGAAAATATTGCCGAAAGTATTCATTGTGTAAGATCAGCCACAGTGGCTTTGGTGAAAGATATGAGATCAGCCGGCGCGACTTCGAGCTGCAGGCCGCGCACGCCGGCGCTTACAAATATCGTAGAGTGGTCAGTGGCAGTGGAGTGGAAGAAAGTAGGGAAAGCCTTCTTCATACCCACCGGCGAGCAGCCTCCGCGTATGTAGCCAGTGGCGCCGAGCAGTTCGCGCACGTGGATCATCTCCACCTTCTTGTCGCCGGCAGCGCGCGCCACCTTCTTCAGATCGAGCTCGCAAGTAGCGGGTATCACACATACGATCAGACCGCAACGCGCTCCTCGGAGCACGAGCGTCTTGAATACACGTTCGGGATCCTCCCCGATCGACTGCGCCACATTTACGGCATCGAGATGAGCCTCGTCGACAGGATACGCCACCAGACGATACTCCACCGAAGCCTGCGAGAGCAGACGTGCTGCATTGGTTTTTAGTTCTTTTGCCATACTACGAGTGCAAAGGTAATGAAAAACTTGCAACTTTTCAGCCGCAGTGATTGTTTATAAGGCACAAACACACATATAGTCACAACATAAATATACTATGATCGACAGACTCACATCCGAAGAAAAGGCGCAGCTTCCCGACAGCGATTTCGGGCTCCCCGAACTCCACGAATATCCTATGCCCGACGCAGCCCATGTGCGAGCCGCCGAAGCCTACTTCCGCTATTGTCCCGAACAACTGCGTCCCCGTCTTGCCCGTGCCATATTGGCCAAAGCCGGGCAGTATGGCGTGGATGTCGAAAGCCCCACCATACTCAGTTACGCTAAAGGGTAGCATAATAGAAGATTCTTCTTTCTCCTCTATATATCGTAGTCCGGGAGCTGTGTCCGATAAAAAATACGGATGTCGGCTTCCGGATTGCTTTGGCGGAATGGGGTGATTTTTGTACTTTTGCACAAAAAGATACCAATCCATTATTATCCGCCAATAAAAATCATGAATGTAGCTATAGTAGGCGCTTCCGGCGCCGTAGGTCAGGAATTTATGCGCGTGCTCGCAGAGCAGCAGTTTCCGATCACATCCCTTCGCCTTTTCGGGTCGGCACGTAGCGCCGGCCGTACATATAATTTCTGCGGCCGCGACATCGTAGTCGAAGAGCTTACCCACGAGCCCGACCTGTTCAAAGACATCGATTTCGCCTTCGTATCGGCCGGAGCAGGCGTATCCAAGGAGTTCGCCGCCGATATCACCCGTCATGGTGCCGTGATGATCGACAATTCGAGCGCCTTCCGTATGGATGCCGATGTGCCCCTGGTTGTCCCCGAGGTCAACGGAGAGGATGCTTTCGATGCCCCCCGCGGCATTATAGCCAACCCCAATTGCACCACCATTCAGATGGTAGTGGCGCTCAATCCTATCCACAAGCTAAGCCCCATACGCCGCGTCCACGTGGCCACCTATCAGGCCGCTTCCGGTGCAGGCGCATCCGCAATGCAGGAATTGCAGGAGCAGTATACGAGCATTGCCAACGGCACCGAAGTGAAGGTGGAGAAATTTGCATATCAGCTCGTCAGCAATGTGATTCCTCACGTTGATGTATTCCTCGACAACGACTATACCAAGGAGGAGATGAAGATGTACAACGAGACCAAGAAGATAATGCATGCCCCTGCGCTCGACGTCAGCGCCACCTGTGTGCGTGTACCCGTGATGCGTGCCCACAGCGAGGCTATATGGCTTGAGACCGAAAGCCCGCTCGAAGTCGCAGCCGTGCGTAAGGCGCTCGAGGAAGCTCCCGGAGTGGTCGTGGTCGACAATCCCGCCGACAAGCAGTATCCCATGCCCCTCCATGTAGCCGGCAGCGATCCCGTGTATGTAGGTCGCCTGCGTCGCGACATCACTCATCCCTGCGGTCTTACCATGTGGGTAGTTGGCGACCAGATCAAAAAGGGAGCCGCTCTCAATGCCGTGCAGATAGCTCAGTATATGCTCGCACATCCCCGTAAATAATTTCATACCCGCGCCCCGATGATACTTGCAGAGATCGTACCGCTGATCACCTCTCCGATGGGAATCTTTCTCACCGTGATGGCCATAATTCTGCTCGCGCCTCTGCTGCTCAATCGCATCAAGATACCCCATGTGATCGGTCTCATCATCGCCGGTGTATGCGTCGGGCCCTATGGATTCAACCTTCTGGGGCGCGATATGAGTTTCGAAGTGTTCGGCAAGGTAGGCCTCCTCTACCTTATGTTTCTGGCCGGCATCGAGATAGATATGTACCACCTTAAGAAGAATATACGCCGTGGTCTTATCTTCGGTCTCTACACATTCTTCGTCCCGGTGATAATGGGCTGCCTGGGAGGCGTGTATCTGCTCGGCCTCGATTGGCTCACGGCCTCGATGCTTGCTGCTATGCTTGCCGCCCACACCCTGTTGGCCTATCCTATCGTGTCGCGTTTCGGACTCACCAAGAATCCGGCTGTGGTCATCGCCATCGCCGGCACTATATTCGCCGTACTCGGGTCATTGATAATGCTCGCTTCAGTGGTGGGCATCGAAAAAGCCGGTGAATTCGATTTCATCCTCGTGGGACGTCTGCTCCTGAGAGTGCTCGGCGTATGTGGTGTCATCACCTATGTCTATCCGAGAGTTACGCGTTGGTTTTTCAAGCACTTCAACGATGGCATCATGCAGTTTGTCTACGTGCTCGTTATGGTGTTTACCGCCGCCGAACTTGCCGAACTCGGTGGCATCGAAGGCGTATTTGGCGCATTCTTCGCTGCTTTGGTGCTCAACCGCTATATCCCCGGACGTTCGCCTCTGATGTCGCGTATAGAGTTTGTAGGCAACGCCATATTCATACCCTACTTCCTCATCGGCGTGGGTATGCTCATCGATGTTAAGCTCATCACCCGGGGGTGGAATACGCTATATGTCACCGCCGTAATGTGTGCCGTAGCTATGGCCGCCAAGTGGGTGGCCGCATGGCTTGCTCAGCTCACATTCGGTATGAAGTCGCTCGAACGCTCGATACTATATCAGCTCAGCAACGCCCACACCGCCGTGGCCCTCGCAGTGGTGATGATCGGCTTCCAGATGGGGCTGTTCAGTCAAAGCATACTCAACGGCACGGTGCTGATGATACTCGTCACTTGCACGGTATCATCCATCGGCACATCGCGGGCAGCCGCTAAGCTCAAGGTACTCACCATACAGAAGCCTGAGAATGTCGGCAGCAAGTCGGCAGGCAAGGAGCCGCTCCGCACACTGATCCCCGTGGTTAATCCCGCTGGAGCTTCTGAACTGGTCAACCTTGCTCTGATGATGAACGACGGCCGTAAGGAGCGCAACAAGATCTATGCCCTCCACGTGCGCAACGACAACTCCCTGTCATCGCGTTCCGTAGGACAGAACTCACTCGACACGGCGCGACGCATCGGCTCGATAATGGACGTTGATATCCGCACAATCGAGCGGTTCGACCTCAACTTTGTCACAGGCCTGCTCAATACCATCGCCGAGCGCGACATCAATGAGGTCGTGATCGGTCTGCACCGACGCTCCAACGTCATCGACTCATTCTTCGGCGAGAAACTCACCCAGCTCATCAAGGCCACATACAAGATGATCGTGATTTCCCGCTGCTTTATCCCGATCAACACCATCCGCCGCATCGTGGTAAGTGTGCCCGACAAAGCCCAGTACGAGACCGGATTCACCCATTGGGTACGCTCGATTGGCAACCTTACCCGCCAGCTCGGCTGTCGTGTAGTGTTCTGCGCCACTGAAGAGACGGCAAAGTATATCAAGGCCGTGCTCCGTACTGGCGGTTACGAGATACGTCAGGAATATATCGTGTTCAACGATTGGGACGACTTCGTGCTCCTCGCCAATAAGATCAAGGACGACGATCTGCTCGTCGTAGTCAACGCCCGCCGCACATCCGTATCCTTCAACTCCGCTATGGACACCCTGCCCGAATTCCTGCGCAAATACTTTGCCGGCAACAACCTGCTCGTCATCTTCCCCGAACAGTTTGGACAGAAGACACTCTCACCCGCCATCACCGACGCCCTCAGTGCCGATGTCGAGACACTGCCCATCCCCCTCTGGCTCAAAGTGCGCCACGCTTATCTCGACTTCATACACCATCGCCGGCGCAAACGCAAGTCCGGCAAGTCGCCCGATCTTAATCTGTAGCGGCGATGAAATTCTACAGAATCCTACGCCGGCTCACCTCTATCCGTTCGCCGCGGTTGCGCCTGCTCCTCTTCCTCGGAGCACACACATTGCGCCGACGCACCATCGGTCTTTACGTCGACCCCACCCTGGCCTGCAATCTCCGTTGCCGTATGTGTCAGTTCTCATCCGACGAAATGCGTCGCACCACCCTCCGTGGCCGTATGACTGACGAAGCCCTTGCCGCCCTCCCTGCCTCACTGATGCACCACGCTCTCAAGCTGCAGATCGGTTGTGGAGCCGAGCCGACAGTCGACTCGCGCACGGCATCCATCATAGCGGCCGGACGCGCAGCCGGTGTACCATATATATCCGTCACCACCAATGGCCAGCTGCTCACACCCGAATTATTGAGGCAGTATATCGATGCCGGCTTGAACGAAGTCACCATATCCCTCCACGGCGTCACGCCCTCCACCTACGAAGCCCTTATGCCGGGAGCCACACACTCCCGTTTTCTTCAACTCATCGACACGCTCCGCGAAGCCAAGCGGTGCCATCCACAGCTCACCGTGCGGGTAAATTTTACCGTCAATGCCGACAATGTCGACGAGCTTCCCATCCTTCCCGGACTCTTCGGCACCGGCCTTGTGGATATATTGCAGTTGCGCCCCGTACAGAACCTCGGCCACAGCGATTACACCAATTTCGACCTTCAGCCCCTCGTCGATAAATACGAAACCACCTTCGGCCTGTTGCGGCAGCGCGCAATCGAAGCAGGCATCACCTGCCTCATGCCTCAGCGCGACCAGATAATACTCACTGCCAAAGAGCCGGGACGGCTCGACATCCTCTTCGAGCAACTCACCTATTGTTATGTAGGCCCTCACAGCTCTTACGCCGAAGGCTTCGCCCTGCCCGGCGACACCTACAGCAGCTATCATAAGCGCAACCACACCACGCGCCGTATCCTTCGAGCCCTCCTCATGCGCAACACCCCTTCGCAGCGCCACATCACCCGCAAACTCAACTACCGCCTCTAATCCCCCCCTAAAATTTTTTTTAAAAATATGTGTTAGGCCGGCCAATCCCGGCCTTAACTTTGTCACCACCAATCCGGCCACACATCCCTCCGACCCGTCCGAAAAGTCCGACCCGTCCGATGGATGCCACTGCGTTAGCCAGGATCGGAGCCTACAGCGCGCAGCGCCTGGCTCCGTCCCCCTCAAAGCCCTAAAAATCAATCGTGCATCACCGGTCAAATAAGTTCCCGGTGCTGTGCGTCAGAACGGGTTAGATGGTAGGCGCTGAGGCTGAGGTCGATGGGAGCATACGAAAGGAGTATGTGACCGAGACCGAAGCCGAAAGCAACGCCGCAGATAGCCCGTTATCACACACAGCACAATACTATGCCACATACGTTTTACTTCCGCCAATTCCTCGGCGAGCCCCTGCCTCCCGAACTCCGACGCCTCTTCTCCAACCTCGAGCTGTGGCGCCAGAGAGGCGGAGCACGCCCAATGATAATCCTCGAGCAAGGCGACCACAACGTAAGGTACTACCTCGAGAAATACCTCCTCTACCGACACACCATATCCAACTTCGGATCCCTCGT